>CAZJYH010001044.1:0-1501 GCA_964549365.1 uncultured Alphaproteobacteria bacterium | reverse complement strand
CCGAGACGGTCTCCACCGACTACGACACTACCGACAAGCTCTACTTCGAGCCGCTGACGTTCGAGGACGTGATGAACATTCTCGAGCACGAGGAGCCGGAAGGGGTGATCGTTTCGTTCGGCGGGCAGACGCCGCTGAAGCTCGCCAAGGCGCTGGAAAGCGCCGGCGTGAAGATCCTCGGGACGTCGTCCGACGGGATCGATCTGGCGGAGGACCGCCAGCGCTTCGGCGATCTCATCACCCGGTTGGGCAGCCCCGGACTGGGGAACGGCCACCAGCGCGGCCGAGGCGATCGAGGTTGCCGAACGCGTGGGGTACCCCGTGCTTGTACGCCCAAGTTATGTGTTGGGTGGGCGGGCGATGGAGATCTGCTACCGGAGCGAGGCGGTGCGCGAGTACATGCAGACCGCAGCCCAGGTCTCGCCGGATCATCCGGTTCTGATCGATCACTTCCTGGAAAAGGCGTTCGAATTCGATGTGGACGCGGTTGCCGACGGCACCGATGTGGTGATCGGCGGCATCATGCAGCATATCGAGGAGGCAGGGGTGCACTCCGGTGATTCCAGTTGCGTGCTCCCGCCGTACAACATCACGCGCGCGCAGTACGAGACGCTGATCGACTACACCAAGAAGCTGGCCCGCGCGCTGAACGTTCGTGGGCTGCTGAACATCCAGTTCGCCATGCAGCGCGGCATCATCTACGTGCTCGAGGTGAACCCCCGTGCGAGCCGCACTGTGCCGTTCGTGAGCAAGGCCACGGGCGTTCCACTGGCGAAGATCGCCGCGAAGGTGATGGCCGGAACCCGGCTTGCCTCGTTCGAGCTGCGCGACATGCCGATGGCGATCGATCACGTCGCGGTGAAGGAGTCGGTGTTCCCGTTCAACAAGTTTCCCCGCAGCTCGATGTTCCTCGGGCCGGAGATGCGCTCGACCGGCGAGGTGATGGGTATTGATTCGCGCACCGGCATCGCGGTGGTGAAGGCGCGTGTTGCTTCCGGGAATCGGCTGCCGACCGGCGGCACGCTCTTCGCAACGCTCGCCGACAACGACAAGCGTCCGCGTGTTGCCGAGACGCTCCGCGGCTTCGCGGATCTGGGCTTCGAGATCCTCGCCACCGACGGCACCAGCCGATTCCTGAGCGAACATGGGATCCCGAATACGAAGATTCTGAAGATCGTCGAAGGCGAGCCGAACGTGATCGATTTTATCCGGGAAGGGAAGGTGCAACTGGTGATCAACACGCCCGCGGGCGAAACGGCGCGTGAGGATGAGAAGCGGATGGGGGCGGTCTCGATGGAGTACAAGATCCCGTTCATCACCACGGCGTCTGCCGCGGCCGCGGCGTTGAGCGGCATCCAATCGCTGCGCGAACAGGATTTGCAGGTGCGGCCGTTGCAAGAGTGGTACGCCTGAGCACGGAGGCGTCCGGCAGTTCTCGCGCGCGCACGTTCGATGGGTCGGGGCATTGCCTCGGCCCATTTCTTTTGATGGTACGGGGAGT
>CAZJYH010001043.1:1192-1506 GCA_964549365.1 uncultured Alphaproteobacteria bacterium | reverse complement strand
ATGATTCCACCGAAGCGGATTGTTACAGGCCCCCTGGGCCCGCAATGCCGCTCGTAGGGCACTGATGAACTATTGTCCGACACTTGAAGCACCAACCCTTTTTGAATGCCGGCAAGACCATCGAGCGCTGTTCTCGGGAACCGGATGTGGGTGCTGACCGGTACGCCGTTGACGCAATTCCAGGCCGCGCACCGCGTTGAGGCGCGGCCTGGGATGCATCGCGTTCTCGCTCCATAACTATCGCGGTGCAACCGACACCGTGATGCTCATACCGTCCTGCTTCGGTTCGCCCCGCCCGATCAAGGTCAGGTCGA
>CAZJYH010001043.1:0-1182 GCA_964549365.1 uncultured Alphaproteobacteria bacterium | reverse complement strand
TTCTGCTGCTTGAGCAGCCGGTTGAAGTCGCCCTGTACGTCGAGCTTCAGGCGATAGGTGCGGTCGTCCACCTGATCGACCGTGAGGTCGAGCCCGTACTTGCCGCACTCCGCGCACGTGGCGTTCACCGTCACACCGAACTCCTGATTGCCGATCTTCTGAATCGCCCCGAAGTTCGGAGAGGTCCAGCTCTTGTTCTTCGGATTGAACTGCACGAAGAAGTCCGCCTGATCGGTGATGATCTCGGGACGACGATATCCGACGGTCATGCGACGCTTTTCGAGAGCGAAACGCGCGCCGCTGTTCTCCTGATTGCCGAGCAACAGAATCCACTTGCTCTGATCGGCGGTGCCGCCAGGCTTCCAGAAGACCTTCGTCACGATGTCTTCGGCCTTGGTTCCGTCGGCGATCGTCATCGCCTTCTGCAGGTCCTGCGACATGTTCTTGAAGCTCACGCCCGCCTTGTTCAGCACCTCGACCCCCTTGATCGTGACGATCGTCTGATAGTGATCGCCCGGGATCTGCGGGTTGTTCCACTCGCTCGACGGGTCGTACACCGATCCGTAGATCGCGCTCAGACCGCGCCAGGCGTCGATGCCCGAGGAAACCGGCACACCATCCTTACCGATCTTCTGCGCACGCAGCACCGGCTTGGTGACCACGAGGTACTTCTCGTCGGTCGCCACCTTTCCGCCGTTCGAGGCACGTGCCGTCAGGGCAAGCGTCCCCTCCTGCGGGCTGCTGATCGTGGCCATGTACAGGTTACGCGCATCGTCCAGCTTTGTCAGGTCCGCGCCGGAGATCGCCTTCTGCCCTTCCTTCGGTCCGATCGTCACCTGCACCTGGAACGGCTCGCCCTCCAGCCAGTAGATCGTATCGCGCGGCGAAGCGATCGAGGCGAACGGCTCGGCCGGCGGCGGCAGATCCGGGCGCTCGACGCGCACGTTGAACGACGTGAAGCCCTGGTTCTCCGGAAGCTTCCGATACGCATCGGGTGCAAGCAGCTGGTCGATGTACTTCTGCACGCGCTGGCCGGTCTCGTCCTGCTTGCCGGCCTTGTGCATCGCCTTCTGCACCTCGCGCAACTGCTTCACCGTCAACTTGATGTTGCCGATCCGGATGGTGTCGCCATCCTTCGGATCGCCTGTTACACCGAGGATCTTGTTCGTCTCGGAGTAGAAA
>CAZJYH010001042.1:0-1508 GCA_964549365.1 uncultured Alphaproteobacteria bacterium | reverse complement strand
CAGGTCGTCGTTCACCGACTGGATGAAGCAGGCATGCGGCTGCGGATTAGTGTAGGCGTCGCTCGAGCGCTCCAGGCGACCGGTGACCGCGTCGACATAGTAGTGGCCCTGCGCCGGACCGGTGATGCCATAGGCAAACGAGAGGCCCGTGTTGAACCACTGCGGCGAGTTCGGAGCGGCCATCTGCCTCAGCAGCATGTATGCCGTCTCATCGTAGAACGCATCGGCATCCTGCTCGGAGTCGAAATAGCCGTGCTCGCGTCCCCAGTGCGCCCAGCACCCGGCCAGGCGGTGCACAACCTGCCGTGCGCTGCGCTCGGCGCCGAGCACCGGAGCACCGTGCTCGTCGGTGATGGGGGCGCCCTCTGCATCGACCAGCGGCACGCCGGCCTTGCGGAAATACTTCTGCGCAAGGATGTCGGTCGCGACCTGCGACCAGGACGTCGGCACCTCGATGTCGTGCATTTCAAAGACGACCGAGCCGTCCGGATTGCGGAGAACGGATGAGCGGTATGTGTACTCGAACATGTCGTACACACTGGTGCCTGCCTGCGTGAAGCGGCGGGTAATCTTCATGGCTGAAATCTCCTGCCTGATTGCCTTCCCGGCCGCCTCATGGGAGACGATCACACCGCGGCGGGAATGATCGACTGTGGACGGCTCGGCCGGGGGAGCGGGTATGTGGAAGAACGGGATCCGGACGCCCGCACGATCGAACGATGGGATGAAGAGTTCCGCGACCGCAGAGAGAAATGTTCCGGGGGATAGCACACCCTGAACGCTTCTCATTGCGTTCGCGATCGTCGACTCCGTCGATCACACGGACGGTTCGATTGAATTCGTGTTGTTGGAGGGACGGACTGGGATCGCCCTGCTGGACCCTACACACAATCGGTGACGCGGCGCCCAACGAGGGCACCCACCGACCTCTCTTGCGCTGACGCAGACCACGTATGCCATAACAGCATTAGGAGTTCTCAGGGCGATAGAACGGTGAAGGTTAGCTGTTTGATGCGGTGGGACGAACTGCCCACAGCGTCACGAATATACCCGCTTTGCATAGCCGATCGCCTCCAAGTTTTCCACAGCAATAACAGCGATCAAGAGATCCCGCTGCCGCGCAGGAATCAAGGATTTTTTTACTTGACTAGTCAACAATTAACGAGTAAATTTGCCCCATGAATTCGGCTTCAACATCCGTGGCAGATGAGATACGGCAACGCCGGCCGTTCCAGTCGACGGCGCAGGAGGCGGTGGTGGCGTTGCTGCGCACATGCGATGCGGCCGTGCGCCATCTGGCCGGCGTGCTGGAGCCGCACGATATCACGCTGCAGCAGTATAACGTCCTCCGCATCCTGCGCGGCGCCGACCGGCCGCTGCCGACGATGGAGATCAGCGACCGAATGATCGAACAGGCCCCCGGCGTCACCCGCATGCTCGACCGGATGGAGAACAAGGGCCTGGTACGCCGCGAACGCCCCAGCGGCGATCGCCGACAGGTGCTTGCG
>CAZJYH010001041.1:0-1517 GCA_964549365.1 uncultured Alphaproteobacteria bacterium | reverse complement strand
GCGACAGGAAGCTGGAGTCCGGACGCAGCAGCAGCAACAGGTGAAGGGTGAATGCGAGCAACGCGAAGCGACGCAGCAGCATGGCGCGGCGCTCGACCGACGCGATCTGCAAGCCGGCCGCCCGCTCGGCGGTGATTCCTTCGTCCCAGGTGGTCGTTTCCATACGATGAATCCTCACGTGGTGATAGACTTCACCGTACAGTGTAACCGTTGCACCGCGTGCAGGGCAACATACTTTGCGGTCTCCCCGTGGGTGCAATTCGCCGTGCACTCATCGGTGGAATCGCAGGAACGCCGTCGACAACTACTCGGTTCATCACTCCTTGAAATCATACCCCAGGATCCGAACCATCACACGACGATTCAGCCGCTTTCCCTGCGCGTTCGTGTTCGGGGCAATCGGCTGGCTCTCGCCGAAGCCGACCGCCATCAGACGTCCCGGCTTGATGCCTCGATCGACCAGGTACTTCACCACGGACTTGACGCGGTTCTCCGAGAGCGTTTGATTCGCCTCGGAGCTGCCGTCATTGTCGGTATGGCCCTGCACCTCGATGCGCATCGTCGGATACTTGTTCAACAACGCAACCAGATCGGTCAGCACCGGATCGGACTCCGGTTTCAGCGTCGCCTTCGCGACGTCGAAGTAGACGTTGTCCAGTCGGATCAACGAGCCGGCCGGCGGCTGATCGCTCGGCGTCTCACCGCGCGGGATGTAGGTGCCCGGACGGAACCGCTCCGGCAATGCCGCCTTCCATATGTCGCTCCTCCCCGACCCGCGCGTGTTGGTCTCGTGCCAGCTGGAGAGATACACGGTGTCGGCGTCGGCGGTCAGACAGAAATAGAAGTCGGCCGAGGGCGTATTGATCGGCTCCGGCAATCGCTCCGGCTTCGACCAGTGCAGCCACGTGCTGTCCATCCGGTGGCTCACGAAGACGTCGTGCGAGCCGTTCTCGGCGGACCACCCGGTCGACGGAACGTAAATCGTCTGATCGTCGAACCCGATGAACGGCGCGATCTCGTCGCCGGCCGTGCTGAGCGCATCGATCAACTTCGGCTCCGAGTAGCTGTACGGCCCGGTACGAAACGCAACGTAGAGATCGTGCGCCCCCTTCGAGTCCTTCCGCTTCAACGATATCACCAGCACGTTCTCATCGTTCGAGACGGCAAGCGTGGCGACCGTTGTGTCGTTATAATAGTTCGCGATCTCCAGCGGCGTCGGATACGGCCAAGTGCCGTCCTCCGCGCGCGCGCTGATGCTGAACCCCTTGCCGCGCGTACCGTCGGCCCGATACTGATTCTGCAGATACAGGTGCGTCACGGTCTTGTTCACCGCGCGCACGCCGTCGTAGCCCGCGGTGTTGAGCGGCCCGTCGAGATGGATGGCCGGCGACCACGTGCCGTCCGGCTGCCGCAGCGCATACCAGATGTCCTCGTCGTCGGGGCGCGTGGCAAAGCCGACGTTCTGCGGATGCGCCTTGCGCGTGAAGAACATCACCTGACCGTCGCTGGTGACGATC
>CAZJYH010001040.1:0-1522 GCA_964549365.1 uncultured Alphaproteobacteria bacterium | reverse complement strand
GTGGTACCCGTGTTCCACCGCGAGGCGCGCGAGTTCTACAAAATCGAACGGCTCTGGGCCGATGCGAAGGTGGAGCGCGTCGAGGACGATGCCGTGGCCCCGGCGGCCCCGGTCGCATGATCACGAATCGATGAAGAACTACCTGCGAGCGTTCCTTGCCGACGCACTCCGCGCCCTCGACGCGCCGGAGGACACGCCCATCGTGCTTGAGTATCCCCGCTTCGAACGTGGCGACCTTGCCACGCCGGTGGCGATCGCGTTTGCGGCCGCCACCGGTGAACAACCGCGCGCGGCGGCCGAACGGATCGTCGCCGAGGTGGCCCGCTCGTCCGGTCTCGAGGCGAAGCTCACCGTCGCGCACAACGGATTCATCAACGCCCGATTCACCCCCGCCTACCTGCGCGCCTGCGTCCGGAACCTTGTCGAGACCCCGCAGCCCCCGCCCATTCGGACACCGGCCGTGCCGATCAACGACAGGGCGCGCATCATGCTCGGCGAGGCCGCCCGCCGGCACGCCGCGCTCGCCGGAACCCTGCGCGGCGCGATCGAGACGTTCGGCCCGCTCCCGGTGACCGCCGATCTCGAAGCCCTCGTCTGCAAGCAACGGCTCCCGTTGATGCGGACGCTGGCACGGCTCGACGACGCGCTCGACGACGGCAACGACGGCGTCCGCCGCTTTCTCTCATCGGTCTGCGAGGAGGTGGTGGAGTTCGGCGCGCACTGCCGCGTGACGCCCGAAACGGCCGAGGCACGCGACGCACGGTTGCTCCTGCTCATCGCGGTGAAGCATGCGATCGCCGAGGGGATGGCCGCGTTGGGGGCCGAGGCGCCGGAGAGGCTGTGAACCACAGGAACGAAGAGAGAAGAGCGAGGAGAGAAAAGACCCGAGATGCAACCGCAGTCCGGCCTCCCTCGTTGTCGCGGAGTTGACTCCGCGACCGGCCGAACGCGCGACCAGCGCTCAACGCGGCAGCCCATTTTCTTCACCGCTATCCCGCAGTGGCAGCTTGTCGGACCGCACCCCGTACGATCCTCTTCGAGTCGCGATGGCAGCCCGTCGGGCTTCGGCCTCCGCTTCCAACCTTCTCCGTTTGAGCTGCTTCGTCGCCTGGCGCCACACAACCTTGTCGCCGGATTGCGCCAGCATCCGCAGCTTCTCGTCGGCTGAAGCATCCCCAAGATTCCCGAGTCCCCAGATGGCCTTCGTGGCAAGGGCGCGGGCTTCGTCATAATCGATGTATGGATGCAATGCAAGAGCCGCTCTGTAGAATGTGTCCACGGCGCGCCTGTCGCGGAACTCATCCAGAACGCTGACAATATCCTCGTGACTTCCGTGCCATTCGGCATCTGACAATCGACACAACACATCGAAATGCTCCGGCAGGAACCCGAAACGGAATCCCATCAGAAGGCCATAAGAGACGTCGTCGCTTTCCTCTCTTCGCTCTCCTTCGATCAGTGTGTCGAGTGAGCATTGAGGAGCTTCATCACGAGAGATGCCGGCTCGACGCAGGTACTCTTC
>CAZJYH010001039.1:0-1524 GCA_964549365.1 uncultured Alphaproteobacteria bacterium | reverse complement strand
ATCGTTCTTCACCAGCTTGAATTCCAGACGGGCCGTCGTCTGCAGCAGGCTGCGCACGGCCTCGGCGTCGCTGATGCCCGGCAGCTCCAGCACGATGCGGCGCCCGGCAACCTTCTGGATGGTGGTCTCGCTGACGCCGTACTTGTCGATACGCTGGCGGATGACCTCCACGGCCTGATCCACCGCATCCTCGATGTTCTTGGTGAGCTTCTGGATCAGCGCTTCCTCGGAGACCTCGTTCGCGCCGGCGCCCAGATCATAGTAGTTGAGCAGCGTCTTGCCGGCGGGGCGCGCAAGCTTGTCGAAGTTCGCGAGGAAGATGTCGAGCACCGGCTTGTCCGACGTGCTCGCCTCCTGGCGCGTCGCCTCGATCACCTTGTTGAAGGGCTCGTCGATCGCCTCGTGCTGCGCGCTCTCGAACAGCAGTGCGGGGATGTCGACCTCCATGGTCACGTACATACCCCCCTGAAGATCGAGACCGAGCTTGATGGGCCCGGCGAAGAAGTTCCGCTCCATCTCGCGGTAGTTCTTGCCGTGGATCGAATCCCATCGGTTCAGCGCGACCGTATCCTTCCTATTGAGGATCTCCCCGCGCTCCTGATCGAGCTCGCGAGCGGAGTATGTCGGAACAAGCGCCCACAGGGCCGCGATCAACGCAAGCCCGGTAACAACCAATCGTATTGTTGACGACTTCACAGAAAGTGCTCCAGGGAATGCCGGGTTTCGCCCTCACGCGGATATCGCTCTTGACATCGGGAAAGGGACGATATGGTCGGGGGAGTCTTCCCCCAACAGTCGGAAAGGCGATCAATATACGCGGACGGGTAACTACGAGTCAATTTCAGATTTATTCCGTCGCGTGAGCGCGCGTCGAGACGATGTGAACACACCGATTCTCGCCCGCGCACCGTCATTTCCAGATCACCGCGTCGCTGAGCGGACGCCGAGCGATGTCCGGAACGAGGGCATCGGCGGCCGGATAGCCGATCGGGATCAACAGGAACGGACGCTCGCCGGCAGGACGATCGAGGATCTTCGAGAGGAACCCCATCGGGCTCGGCGTGTGCGTCAGCGTCGCGAGGCCGGCAAGATGCGCGGCGGCGATCAACATCCCGCAGGCGATCCCGACCGACTCCTGCACATAGTAGTTCTTTCGCTTGCCCCCCTCCTCCTCGCGGTAGCTGACGGCGAACACCACGATCAGGAACGGCGCGGTCTCCAGGAACTCCTTGTGCCAGTCGGTGCCGAGCGGCGCGAGATCCTCCAGCCACTCCGGGGGCATCCTCCCTTCGTAGCTCAGGCGTTCCTCCTGTTCGGCGGCCTCGCGGATCCGACGCTTGATCTCGGCATCGCGCACCACCACGAAGGTCCACGGCTGCTTGTTGGCACCCGACGGCGCGGTATGCGCCGCGGCGAGGATCGATTCGAGCAAGGCTTCCGGGAACGCGCGCGGACTGAAATGCCGTACGCTCCGGCGCCGCGCCAGCTCGGCAGCATGCGCGGCAGCCCGGGGCAGCGCCTCAT
>CAZJYH010001038.1:0-1527 GCA_964549365.1 uncultured Alphaproteobacteria bacterium | reverse complement strand
TCCTTCATCCGCGCGATCATCTCCGCCAGCGCGTTGATCGGGTTGGCCACGGCTCCGCCGAACATGCCGCTGTGCAGGTCGCGGTCCGGACCGGTCACGCGCAACTCGAAGTAGGCGAGCCCGCGCAGACCATACGT
This sequence comes from uncultured Alphaproteobacteria bacterium, assembly GCA_964549365.1. Lineage (GTDB taxonomy): Bacteria > Bacteroidota > Ignavibacteria > OLB7 > OLB7 > JAFDZV01. Next base: position 1,390 of record CAZJYH010001038.1, on the reverse strand, counting down.
GACCGAGGGCATGTCGTAGTCGTACATGGTCGTGTCGGAGATCATCACCGCATCGCAGGCAAGCAGCTCGCGATGCGCAGCGAGGAACGGGGGCAGGTTCGGCGAACCGACCTCCTCCTCCCCCTCGATGATGATCTTCACGTTCACGGGCAGACGCCCGCCGTTCTGCATCCACGCCTCGATGCTCTTCAGGTGGATGAACACCTGCCCCTTGTCGTCGATCGACCCGCGCGCGTAGATGTCGTCGCCGCGCACTTCGGGCTCGAACGGCGGGCTCGTCCAGAGCTCCAACGGATCGGGGGGCTGTACATCGTAGTGGCCGTAGATCAGCACGGTCGGCGCCCCCTCGGCGTGTTGCCAATCGGCATACACCACCGGGTAGCCGGGGGTCTCCATGATCGCCACGTTCTCCAGCCCGATGCGCCGTGCCTCGTCGGCAACGAACTGCGCGGCGCGGCGCGTGTCGATGGTGTAGCTCGAATCCGCGGAGATCGAGGGGATTCGGAGGAACTCCTTCAGCTCTTCCACATACCGCTCGGCGTTGGCGTCGATGTACGAGAGAATGTCCATGCGTGTTGTGTGTTGCGATTGACGGGGTGCCGACGCAACCGAACGGCGCGGCACCCGAAGTGTGATGAAGCACGTGCGATCACCGGCATACGGCCGCTACCCCTGCGCGGCGGCCCGTTCCCGCATCTTGTTCTTCTGCTTGTAGACGAGCGTCAGCGGCACCCCCTCGAACGAGAACTCGCGGCGTATCACACGCTCGAGATAGCGGGTGTAATTCTCCGGCACAAGCTCCGGGTAATTCGTGTAGCAGAGAAAGACCGGCGGAGCGGCCTGCGGCTGCTGAATGAAGTTGATCCGGAGGTCGTGCCCCCCCACCGACGGAGGCGGCTGGAACTTGATCGCCTCGAGGATCACGTCGTTCAACTTGCTCGTCGAGATTCGCTTGTTGCGCTCCTCGTTGACATGCTTGGCAAGCTCGATCAGCTTGGTGACACGCTGCTTGGTGACCGCCGAGATGAAGACGATCGGGATGTAGTCGAGCGTCGGGATCTCCTGGCGGATCGCGTCCTCGAACCGCTTCGAGGTCATCGTCTCCTTCTCCACCAGGTCCCACTTGTTCACCGCGATCACCAGCCCCTTCCGCTTCTCGGCCGCCTCGCTTATCACACGCGCATCCTGCCGTTCCAGACCCTGCGTTGCGTCGATCACCACGATCGCCACGTCGCAGCGCTCGATCGCGCGGACGGTGCGGATGATGGAATACAGCTCCACCGAGTCGTGCACCTGCTTGCGTTTGCGCAGTCCTGCGGTGTCGATCAGCGTAATCTCCTCGCCGTAGTACCGCACGATGCTGTCGATCGAATCGCGCGTGGTGCCGGCG
>CAZJYH010001037.1:0-1527 GCA_964549365.1 uncultured Alphaproteobacteria bacterium | reverse complement strand
GGTGCAGGCGCTCATCGTCCTGGTCGTCTCGGTATCGCACACGGTTCGCGCGCAACCGGCCGATGCGAACGCCCGGGCTCACCCGGATCTGCGCGCATCGTATCGGCTGGCGAAGCCTCGCGGCGTGCAACCTCTTCCCACGTACACCCGTGCCGACACCGTGCACTTCCGTTGCACCATCGGTGTCCCGTCCGATCAGGTTGCCTCGTGCGTCATCGAGATCCGGCGCAACGCGCGGATGATGGCCGTATGGGTCGGCAGTGCGGCGGAGCAGGCGGTAGCGCTGCCGCACGACGCTTCGTGGGACGCGAACACGGAGACGTCGTTCACCGACACCGCGCCGTACATCGCGCAGCTTGTGGTGCGCACCCGCGACGGCCACGAGCAGCGATCCAACGCCCTGCAGATTCCCGTACGGCTTGCCGACAGCAAGTTCGAGCGGCGCGAACGCTCGGCCGGCAAACAGATCTCGCGTTTCTCACTGAACCTGTTCGCGTTCGATCGCGCGGACCTGACGGAGCTGAACCGTCGCATCCTCAGCGAGTACGTCTATCCGGATATCGGCAAGGATGCGGAGGTGGAGGTGATCGGCCACATGGACATCGTGGGGCTGGCGGAGCACAACGCCTGGTTGTCGGAGCGCCGCGCGGCGGTTGTTGCCGGCGCCATACGCGCGAACGTCGCGTTCGATCTGTGCCGTTCGCTCGAGGAGCGCGGCGTGGGATCCGGTGGGCCGATCTACACGAACGATCTTCCGGAGGGGCGATTCTTCAACCGCACCACGCAGGTGATCGTGTACAACCAGCGGTAGCGGCTCGATTTGCATGGGTATCAGCAGGCTGTTGAAACACCTCCGATGTCATCGCGAGGAGGAGCGAAGCGACGACGTGGCGATCTCACGTGCAGGTAATGTGGTCGAAATCCGACGAGATGCGCTTCGCAGCCCTTCGGGTGCTTCGGCGCTTCGCTTCGCGCAATGACGACGGGATATGTTTGCCGACGATGGCAGGTAATTCAACAGGCTGTCGGCAACAAGGGCCACACGGCAATCAACCGTGCGGCCCTTGGGAATGATCGGGCATTCCGAAATTTCTCGTTCCTCGCTCTTCCTTCCTCGTCCCTCTCTTCTATTCCGCATACGGACACGCCACCCAATGCGCGGTGTCCTTCTCGACGAACTCCGGGAACGACTCGGCGCAGGCCGGGCGTGCGATCGGGCAGCGTGTGCGGAACGGGCAGCCGGACGGCTTCGCAAGCGGAGTCGGCACGTCGCCGGTGAGGATCGTGCGGCCGATGCGCTCGATGTCAGGATTCGCCTCCGGCACGGCCGACAGAAGCGCCCGGCTGTACGGATGCCGCGGCTCGAAGTAGACCGATTCGCTCGGGCCGTACTCCACGAGATGTCCCAGGTACATCACGGCGATGCGCGTGCTGATGTGCTCCACCACCGAGAGATCGTGCGCGATGAAGAGGAACGAGAGGCCGAACTCATCCTGCAGATCCTGCATCAGGTTGATCACCTGCGCC
>CAZJYH010001036.1:0-1528 GCA_964549365.1 uncultured Alphaproteobacteria bacterium | reverse complement strand
GTCGCCCGCAACCGCCACCACGCTCGCGTCCGCCTCCTGCTCCGTGTAGCCGAGGAACTCCGTGTTCCCCTCGAACTGGATGTCGATCGCCTCCTGCGCGTAGCTCTTGCGGGCGGCGCGGCCGCGCTGCTTCTGCTCCTCCATCAACGCGTTGAAGCCGGCCACGTCCACCGTCATGCCGCGCTCGCGGGCCAGCAGCTCGGTCAGATCGAGCGGGAAGCCGCACGTGTCGTAGAGAAAGAAGGCGTCGGAGGCGGGGATCTGCTCGGTGCCGGCCTGATGGACGGACTCGAACTGGCGAATGCCGTTCTCGATCGTCGCCCCGAAGCTCTCCTCCTCCGCCTTGATGATCTTCTCCACGTAGCCCTGCTGCTTCGCGATCTCCGGGAACACGTCTCCCATATTCTCGACGAGCACGCGCACCAGCGAATGAAGCACCGGCTGCTTGATGCCGAGGTCGATGTAGGCGTACTTCACAGCGCGGCGCAGAATGCGGCGCAGCACGTAGCCGCGTCCGGCGTTGCCGGGGGTCGCGCCGTCGGCGATCGCGAACGTGAGCGTGCGGATGTGGTCCGCGATCACGCGCATGGCAATCGACGTGCGGTCATCGAGGCCCCCCGCGTAGGTCATCCCGGAGATGCGCTCCACCTCGGAGATGATCGGCATGAAGACGTCCGTGTCGTAGTTGCTCGCCTTCCCCTGCATCACCGCGCAGATGCGCTCGAAGCCCATGCCCGTATCGACATGCTTCGCGGGGAGCGGATCGAGCCCGCGGTCGGCACGGCGGTTGTACTGGATGAAGACGAGGTTCCAGATCTCGATGACCTCCGGCACGCCGGCGTTCACCAGCGGACCGCCGGAGAGATCGGGGGTGCGATCGAAGTGGATCTCGGAGCAGGGACCGCATGGGCCCGTCTCTCCCATCTCCCAGAAGTTGTCCGCGGCGCCGAACCAGTGGATGTGCGAGGGGTCCATCCCCGGCTGCTTCGCCCAGATGTCGTACGACTCCTGATCGCGCTCCGTGCCGTCGTCCGAGCGGTACACCGTGGCGTGCAGGCGCTCCTTCGGCAGCCCCCAGACCTCGGTGAGCAGCCGCCACGCCCAGGCGATCGCCTCCTCCTTGTCGTAGTCGCCGAACGACCAGTTCCCGAGCATCTCGAAGAACGTGTGATGGTACGTGTCGTGTCCCACGTCCTCCAGGTCGTTGTGTTTTCCCGAGGCGCGGATGCACTTCTGCGTATCGGCCGCGCGCGTGTAGTCGCGGGTGCCGGCGCCGAGGAAGACATCCTTGAACTGGTTCATCCCCGCGTTCGTGAAGAGCAGCGTGGGATCGCCGTGCGGCACCACCGGCGCCGACGGCACGATCGTGTGGCCGTGCTCCTTGAAGAAGTCGAGAAACGATTGTCGTAGTTCGCGCGAGGTCATGGCGTTGAGCGTTAGGCGTTCAGAGTTCAGCGTTAGACGTTCAGAGTTCAGCGTTAGACGTTCAGAGTTCAGCGTGATGCGTTGAGCGCTAGGCGTTGAGCAT
>CAZJYH010001035.1:0-1528 GCA_964549365.1 uncultured Alphaproteobacteria bacterium | reverse complement strand
CCTTCCGTTCTCTCTGCTTGCCAGTCCCGCCTCAGAAACCCATCTATGAACTTGTCAATTCGCCTCTTGTTGTCGCTCAAGTAGTTTCGCGTGTGCGCCGAAATTGTGCTCGCCTTCTTCCAGTCTGAAAGTGTCGTGTCTTCGAGTCCTTTCTCCACATTGAACCGGACATACCGGCCATCGTCTCCAAACCGATCGTCCAGCCGGGCCGCCACCGCTCTCGACGTCGTCGCCATCTTCTTCAGCGCGTTTATAATACTTATTCGCGTATCGCCGATGTTGACCACGTTCCCGAGTCCCGTCCCGATGCTGATGACCTGCATGCGATCGCGCCCCGGGAAGCGCCGTCCCGCCTCCTCAATCAGCACTTCGGACGGGTTGTTGTACCCGAATCCAGCGTCGACAAACTCGATTCCGTCGCGCCCCACGCGGATCGGCTTGAAGAAGGTTGTGGCCGCCGACGTCGCGCGCGCCACTTGCCAGATGGTGCATCCGCTGAGGCTCGTCGAGGTGTCGTATGTCGTGAACAGGGTCGGTCGGGCGTCGACGTTATCGTTTGTGATGGCGAGAACGACGCTGGAGACGTCAGTCTATTTCGAGAAGACGGGCGTTTTACTTACGTCGAAGTGCACGACGGATTGCGGAACTCCGTCTCACCGTGTGTGCATGTTGAGGCCGTCGACCGCCCGCTCCCTCGCTGTGCCACGCACTCCGCAGCGGGACAGAACTCCTTGACTGTGTCGCGTATCGCCGCTTCGAGCGCACTTGCCGAGAACGCGCCGCTTGGGGACGCGGGGAGGAAGGTAGTTCGCTTCGGGGTGAAGGCCCTTTCGGCCATTCTCCGATACGCGCAAATGCACTCGTCGACGGTCATGCGCAGCCGGCCCAGCATGATAGCTATGATTCTGCGGCGGTTAGTATAGGTGTGTCACAGGCTGCGACTACTTACCCGCCGGTGCTCGTGCCGCCGATCATGTCGAAGCGATCGCAAGGACGAGGCACCTCTGTCAGCCCCTCGGCCTCGCGGATGCGCTCCATGAGATGCTCGAGGATGAGCAGGCTCGAGAGCCCGCGGATCCCTCCACCATCTGCCGGCGTCAGTCGATTCACAGACTGGCGTGTCAGTCGACTTACCCAGCGAGAGAATTCGGACAGCATTACACGTGGCGTGTGGATCCATCACGACTCAAAGACGGTTGCGGGAGCGATCCGTTCCTAGCGCATCTGACGTTCGTGGGCGACACATGTGCGGGGCGATAAGGTTTCGGACTTCTAAGGAATGTCACGTGGAGCCGGAGGGCTGTACTGGCCTGATATGGTCCCCTTAACGCCTCTGGTGCAGAACTACGAACTCCCCACATCTAGCTCGAAACTTCGCGGCTCTTCTGGTGAGCAGCCCATCGGTTAATGCCTCTAATAAAATCACGAGCAATTGTTCGCTTTCTGATAGGCAAGGACCGGGTAAAAGCCGGTATAACGTTGCATTTTTGGGCAATATTAAAAAATTCCAGTAGGAGGCGGCGAGCAT
>CAZJYH010001034.1:0-1528 GCA_964549365.1 uncultured Alphaproteobacteria bacterium | reverse complement strand
GGCCTCTTCGCCAACATCGTCTGCCATCTCGTCTTCTTCGGCATCCAGATCGCCCGGCAGTTCATCTGAAAAGGTTATGGGGTAATGGGTTATGGGGGATGTGACAAGAAGTTGGAAGGCACCGTTGCCATCTCCTCATTTCCCGACCGGCGCTTCGGTTCCGAATTTTTCATTCCGCATTCCCTAACCCATCACTCATCACCCATTACCTCTTCCCCCGTGCTTCTTCGCCTTGCATACAGCCCCGACGCCGATGACGCCTTCATGTTCCGTGCCGCGCTCGAGGGGCTCATCGACACCGAGGGGCTCGTCTTCGAGCCGGCCACCGCCGACACCCAGCGACTGAATGACCTGGCCGAGCAGGGGGCGATCGACATCTCGGCCGTCTCCGTGGCCGCCTATCCGTTCCTCGCGGAGCGCTTCGTGATGTTCGGTCATGGCGGCTCCGTCGGTATGGGATACGGTCCGGTGATCGTCGCCCGTGAGGCCCACGAGATCCCTGATCTGAACGGGATGATGATCGCGACGCCGGGGATGCGCACCACGGCGCACCTGATGGCGCGGCTGATCGCTCCCGGGGCGTGCTTCACCGTGGTGCCGATCACGCCGTACGAGGCGATCTTCGAGGCCGTCGGCTCCGGGGCCGTCGATGCGGGGATCATCATCCACGAGGGAAGGCTTACCTACGAGCGCCACGGGATGGTGAAGATCGTCGACGTGGGGGAGTGGTGGTTCGGCGAGACGGGGCTGCCGCTGCCGCTCGGCGCCAACGTGATCCGCCGCGCGCTTGGGGGCGAGGTGATTGCCCGCGCGAGCCGCGTAATGCAGCGCTCCATTCGCTGGGCGCTCGACAACCGCGAGGAGATGATCCGCTTCCTCATCACGCACATCCACCGCCCGGACGAAGTGGCGGTGCCGGAGCTGCTCGATCGCTATCTGAACATGTACGCCAACGAGGAGACGTATCGGTACTCCGAGGCATCGATGCGTGCCGTGCAGCTCGTGTACGACCGCGCGCTGGCGATCGGCGCGATTCCGACGCCCGTGACTGCCGAGTTCGTCTGAGCACGCCGATGCGTCCGTCGAGCGCGCGTCCGTTGCGTCGCCCGCAGGCGACTCCGACGCAACTCCCATGCAACATGAAACGCCGTCGCGACCACGTTACACTCGTCAGGCTTCGATGTCGGCACATGTGAAATGTATACCCCTCGGTCGATCGACCCGCGCTTCGTAGGTTGCACCATATGATTCTTCTCTCCTCCGATCTCGAACGCGATGCAATCGGGCCGGACGTGATCCCGGCGTCCGTGCCGACCGCGATCACCGGCGTCGGGCTGGTGGATGCCGGCATCGGCACCGCCCGCGTGCTCTCGGCAGAGCGGCCCGCGAGCCTGCTCTTTCTCGGCACGTGCGGCGCGCATGCCGGTGCCGGGCTTGCCGTGGGGGACATCGTGGTGGCCGTGTCGGTGGCGCTCGGCAGCGGCGATGTTGCCTCCGGCGCGATGCGTGTGCCGACGTTGATGCCGGC
>CAZJYH010001033.1:0-1534 GCA_964549365.1 uncultured Alphaproteobacteria bacterium | reverse complement strand
CGAACGCGCTGCCGCCGTAGTACAGCCAGCCGCCGATCCGCAGACCTTCGCGCAGGTACTCGAGTCGGCCGGAGATCGCGAGGCTGCTCACGGACGCTTCGGCGCCCTCGAGTCGGCCGTCGCGGATGCCTTCGGTGCCGCTGAAGCCCTCGGCGTTCAACCCCGAGGTGATGTAGGCGCGGTATTGCAGGCCTTCGACCTCCGGCAGCCGGCCCACCACACCAACGCCGATCTCGCGCCACGTCGTCGGGATGATGTCGTGGTCGAAATGCGGCCGCCGCACCCCGTTGAACGTCGGCGGTTCGTGATACTCATTGATGATGCCGGTCGGCAATACCATCAAACCCGCGCGGATGTTCACGCGCTCGCTCAGTGAGTATTGCAGGTAGGCCTGCTCGAGCGCAAGCTCCCCGTGATCGCCTTCGACCTTCGTGTGCTCGACCTCCAACTCCGAGAAGAGCGAGATATCATCGGAGAACGAGTGCTCCAGAAATATGATGAAGCGCGTCACATCCAGCACGCCCTTCGGCGATCCCTCGGGATCTACATAGTTGATCTCGCCGTATCCGCCGACTGATGTGGATGCCGATTCATCCGTCGCGCCCGCCTCCGGTTCCCTGGCCGACGCCGTGTTCTGCGCCTGGGCATTGTATTTGATGAGGAGAACGGAGGAGAGGGCGAGAACGAGCAGGGCGACACCGCGGCCGCGTCTGGATGAGGTTCTGTTCATTGAAGTTCGTTCAAGGGGTTGAGTAGGTCCGGCGGCTCGCGCGCGAAAAGTGCCGCGACGTGCCCTCCGGCGCATGCAGAATGGGGGCGAACATATACCTTATTTGAACTTTGTCCAAATAAGTTTTTAGTTGTAATCGCGTTTGCATGAAACGGAAGCCGCCGTAGCTTTGTCGTCTTCTTCTCATGACAGCATTCCCTCATCTCTCCGCGCGCGCGCGACTGCGCGCCCTTCTTTCCTGCCTTCTCGTGACGATTACGGCGGGCGCCGCGCATGCCGGTGCTCAGACGATCGGCGAGAAGATGAACGCCGGGCTGCACCGTGTGTTCGGCGAGGCCGCTCAGATCTCCGTTGCCACGGCCACGCTCACCGATGCCCAGTTGAACGGAATTCGCGCCGCCTCCGGCTTCGCGTATGCCCGTACCGCAATGATCTACACGGTCAGCATGAGCGGGCGGCGCGTTGGGTATGGGGTGATCGACGAAGTGAAGGGGAAGGCCAAGGCCATCACGTATGCCGTCATGGTCGACAACAATCTGACCGTCAAGGATCTGGAGGTGCTCGCCTATCGTGAGCCGTACGGCGGCGAAATCCAGTACGAGGCCTTTCGTCGCCAGTTCCGGGGCAAGTCCGCGCGCGATTCCTACAAGGTGGGCGTGGACCTGCGGAACATCTCCGGTGCCACCATCAGCTCCAATGCCGTCGCCGGCGGCACCCGCAAGGTGATGGCGATGTTGAGCGAGCTGAAGGCGGCGGGAGCCCTGCGATGAGCAGCGATGGGATCCTGCGATCGATCACGCTTGC
>CAZJYH010001032.1:0-1536 GCA_964549365.1 uncultured Alphaproteobacteria bacterium | reverse complement strand
GTGGAGTTTCTCGTCGGCGGTGATTCCCTGGAGTCGCGTTTCGCGCGGACGGGACGCGCGCTTCGTTGGATCCGCCCGAACAGAACGCCGGAAAGCCTGGTGCTGCCGCAGGAGACCGCGGCAGCGATCCGGAGCATCGCCGGCGCGATGGCGCGTGAACGGCGTTGGCTGTGCTGTATCCACGGACCGGCGGGGAGCGGCAAGAAGGCTGCCGCCGAGGCGATCTGCACGCTGCTCGGGGTCCCGATGTTGATCGTGAATCTGAACGCGGTGACGCAGGGCGATGCCCCGGCACGCGAGGCATCGGTGCGTGGGGCATTGCGCTCCGTGATGCGCGAGGCGCGGCTGTACGGCGGCGCGCTGTATGTGGACGGCTGGCCCTCGGCGGTGCAGGGGGAGGGGCCGTCGGCCGGAGCGGAGGCGGCAGCGATGTTGATCGAGGAACTGGATGCGTTCCCCGGCCCGGTCTTCATCGGCTCGCGGGCGCAGGCCCTGATCTCCACGCGGATGCTCCATTCGGTGGTAACCCTCGAGCTTCGAACGCCCGATGAGGACCAGCGCATGGAACTGTGGGCCTCGGCGCTGGAACGCTCCGGCATGCTCGCCCCCGGCACCGTCGACACACGTCGACTGGCCGGCGCCTACCGGTTGACGCCCGGGCGCATGGAGAGCGCCATCGGGCGGGCACGCGCGGCGGCGCGCCTCCGGAATGCGGAGGCCGAGACGATGTCGGAGGAGGATCTTCTGCAGGGATGCCGCGAGGAATCCTCCGGCGCGATGATCACCTTCGCACGGAAGATCGTGCCGCGGCGCAACTGGGACGACCTGGTGCTTCCCGCCGACGTCTCGGCGCAGTTGCGGGAGTTGTGTCGGCAGGTGCGGCATCGCGCCACCGTCTACGGCGCATGGGGGTTCCGCAGGAAGCTGAGCATGGGCATCGGTACGATCGCCTTGTTCACCGGCACCTCCGGCACGGGGAAGACGCTCTCGGCCGAGGTGATCGCCGCCGAACTTGGCGTGGATCTGTATCGCATCGATCTTTCGAGCATCGTCAGCAAGTACATCGGCGAGACCGAGAAGAACCTGGAGAAGGTGTTCGGCGACGCGCAGGATTCGAGCGCGATCCTCTTCTTCGATGAGGCCGACGCCCTGTTCGGCAAGCGCTCGGATGTGAAGGACGCGCACGACCGCTACGCGAACATCGAGGTGAACTACCTGCTGCAGCGGGTGGAGGAGTACGAGGGGGCGATCATCCTCGCAAGCAACCTGAGCCGCAACATCGATGCGGCGTTCGTGCGTCGCCTGCATTTCTCGATCGAGTTTCCGTTCCCCGACGAACGGTATCGGCAGGAGATATGGCGGCGCATCTTCCCGAGCGGCACTCCGCTCGCCGACGACATCGACCTGCCGTTTCTCGCGCGGCAGTTCAAGGTGGCCGGCGGCAACATTCGCAACGTTGCCCTGGCAGCGGCGTTCCATGCGGCCGAGGCGGGGGGCGCGATCAACATGGAACGATTGGTCCTGGCGATGAAGCGC
>CAZJYH010001031.1:0-1542 GCA_964549365.1 uncultured Alphaproteobacteria bacterium | reverse complement strand
GCTCCTGCAAAAGGTAGCCGTTGCGAGCGTCGGCGGGGATCGCGGCGATCTCCTCGCGCGTCGGGCCAACTATCACGCCGACGCCGGCGAACGAGTAGAGCGGCTTCAGCACGTAGTTCTCGAGGTCTTCCGGCAGCTCCTCGATCTCGTGCAGGAAGCGGGCCTTCGGCACCAGTGGATGATCGAGATACGGGAGCGTGAACTTGCTGATCCGGAAATACCAGTTCGGGTGCCCGGCCCACGCCACGTCCAGATCGTCGCTCCAGCGGAACGGGATCTCCACCCCCTTGCGCTGCAGTTCGTCGACGATCGCGCGATTGTAGATGCGCCGGATCGGGATAATCCGCCCGTCGCGTTCGTAGTGAAGCGTGCGCCCGATCACGCGCACCTCGCGGATGTCCACAACCGCGATGCCGAGAAGATCCCGGGTGCAATGGAAGTCCGGGTTCGTCTTCTGGCTCCAGGGATCCAGCTCGAGCAGCACCACGTTCTCCGGATCCTCATCGGCCACGATGGCGCGATGCATCAGGTTCACAAGCTGCGCGCGCGAATGGCCGCCGTTGACGTACGAAAGCTCCGGCGGCAGCCGATAGTGCTCCTGCGACAGCTCGGCGTAGTTGAGCTGGAAGCCCATCAACGACGGGAAGCCCTGCATCTCGATCAGCTTCGGGACGATGCCGCCGTCGTCGTCGGCGGTCATCGCGAAGTCCACCGTCATGAAGAGTGAGCGATCGGTCTGGTTGGCCACCGTGTACTCCGGCTGCAGCGTCGCGTCGGAGAGCGCCAGGTATTCCGGGCGATGCGCCTGCAGCGTCAGCTCGACGGCGGCCTCCTCGCATACGCGCTGGATGGCCTTCGGCACGAAGCACGGGGTCTCGGCGATCCGGAAGCGGATATCCGTACGGCACCGGTGATTGAGCCGTTCAACGAACTGTCGGTAGCGGCGCTCGGTGAACTCGGCGTTGAATCGGCGTCGAAGTTCTGGAACCATGAGTAGTAGTTCAAAATTCAAAAGGCAAAGTTCAAAGTGCACATGTTAGTTCAACGTGTAATGGCGCAGTTCGCATTGCACTGTGCCCATTGACCGGTGGCACAACGTTGCAGGCCCGGCCGGCACTGCGAATGTTGAACCTTGCATTTTGAACTTTGAACCTCTTACATGAGCCCTTGATAATATCCGCCGTCGATGGGAATCGTGACGCCGGTGACGTAGCTGGCGCGCGCCGAGGCGAGGAACGCCACCACATCGGCAACCTCCTCCGGGCGGGCCATGCGATTCAGCGGGATGTCCTCATGGTTGCGTGCCATGATCTCCTCGTGCGAAACGCCCAACTCCTTGGCCTGCTCCATCGCGAGATCGTAGACGCGATTGGTGAGCGTGAAGCCGGGGGCGACGTTGTTGACGAGGATGCCGAACGGTGCGAGCTCGTTCGAAAGCGTCTTGGCCAGCCCCACCACCGCGCTGCGCATCGCGTTCGACAACATGAGATGTTCCAGCGGCTGCTTCACGCTGATCGACGTGATGTTGATGATGCGCCCGCC
>CAZJYH010001030.1:0-1544 GCA_964549365.1 uncultured Alphaproteobacteria bacterium | reverse complement strand
TCAGTGCGGATATGGGCATCACGTCGTCCATATATCCCGTCGAGACACGGGTGCGCGGCAAGTCGATACGCGGAGTACGCCTCGGCTCCACCGAGCTTGCCGAGCGGGATCTGAAGAGCATCACGATGTTCCTCCGCCTCGCCTCGGTGCCGCCGAGACGGAACCTCACGGATCACGCCGTTCGGGACGGCGAGCGCCTGTTCGGTACGATTGGATGTACACATTGCCACGTCGACCAGGCGATGACCGGTACGCTCGAGAACGTTCCCGAGGTTTCGAACACACTGATTCGACCCTACACCGACCTGTTGCTTCACGACATGGGTCCTGGTCTTGCCGACCACTTCCCTGACAATGAGGCGTCGGGAAGCGAGTGGCGGACTCCGCCGCTATGGGGAATCGGGCTGGCCCGACAGTTGGTGCCGAACCCTGTCTATCTGCACGACGGCCGCGCTCGATCGCTTGAGGAGGCGATTCTGTGGCATGCCGGCGAAGCCGATCGTTCGGCCGGCCTTTTCAGGCGATTGGCGCGCCGGGACCGTGCCTCGTTGCTGGCATTTTTGGAATCTCTATAGTCGCGATATTCGTCCGGCCGCACCGTATCGGCCGCCGGAACGTCTCGAACCGCGACCGTGTATCCGCCCGGGCGCTTCCGCACGTCCGCGGAGTCGCCCCACCTCCCACGCCCCGGCCTGCACCAGGTCTCTCGCTGCGCCTCGCTCTCGATCGCGCCGTACGTTCCGTGCGGTGCGACGCACGGTGCATCGTGGCGCAAGCGGCCGGGTCCATTCAACGATCCCGTTCGCGCTCCGCCGGCGCACCCGAATCGAGTGGTGGTCCCTCGTTGTAATCCGAAGCCGCGCGAGACCGACGGCTGCGGTGACCGGCCGCATGGGGCGTTGCAAGGGGCGATGCCTGGAGGCGGATCATTATCCTTCGGCGTCGTGGCGATGGATGTCCGTCGGTTATTGCATGCGTGCGGCGGTTCGGCCGGAACGTATCACGCGGCAGTTATCACCGATTGAACGGGACGAGATGCCGCTCGAATCGACGGACGTGCGATGGGGCCCGGCCTCGGGCGCCGTGGCAGGGAGGAGCAAGCGGCGTGATTGGGATGCATCCGGCAACGACCGGGATACCAACAACAAAAATCCCCTCCGGAAATCGTCCGAAGGGGATTCTGTACAAGTTTTGGCGGCGTCCTACTCTCCCATGCCGTTACCAGCATAGTACCTTCGGCGCTGCAGGGCTTAACTGCTCTGTTCGAGATGGGAAGAGGTGTTGCCCCTGCGCTATCGCCACCAAATTTTCAATATGACAATCGAAGTGTCGATTGAAAGAGATCACAGGGTGCATTGATACTGCACCCGAGCATCACTAAGTCATGCTGACGCACATCATAGGAAGTCCATCACGGATATCCATGATCAATAAAAATAAATACGTACACTCTCACGGCTTATTAGTACTCCTTGGCTACACATGTTACCATGCTTCCACCGAGAGCCTATCAACCTGGTCATCTCCCAGGAGCCTTCAGATCT
>CAZJYH010001029.1:0-1552 GCA_964549365.1 uncultured Alphaproteobacteria bacterium | reverse complement strand
GAAAGCTGGAGATGATGCCGCTCTGCTCCAGTGCGTACAGACGGTTGCCGCCGTCGTCGGGGTGAAACAGGCCCACGAGCTGATTGAATCGGATCGTGGTGTAGGTCTGTGTCACGTTGAACGTCTGTGCCCGTGAACAGGCGGCGGCGAAGAGACACAGCAGAACGAACGTACCGGTGATGCGCATAGTGAAGGCGTGGATTGGGCGTGGATGTTGCCTTGAGGCGATCGCGCATCGTTGCGCCGTTGCGCCGCGTGCACGTCGTCGAGGGAATCGGTGGAGAATATAGAACGCCGCACCCATATTTCTCAACCGCGCATCGCGCCGGCCATCGCCGCAGTCACCCCGGCCGAACCGGCATGGGCGTTGTCGCGAAGTCCATGCCGCAACCGGGGGGGCCGGGAAAGGCTTCAACGCGAAGGCTCCTGTACGGCTCATGTCGCAGCGGGCGAACCTCCGGTCGAGCATTCGGAGCATCCCGACGGCGGACGTTATCGCGCCGGCATCACCGGGCAGGTGACGACACGGCCGTCGGCCCACAACCGGCAGAGATACAGGCCCCGGGGGAGCCCTCCGGTCGTGAGTCCCAGCCGATGGTCCCCGGCCGGTTGCAGCTCATCGACCAGGTGCACGACCTCGCGCCCGGCAAGGTCGTACAGGCCGATCGAAACGCGGCCGGCTTCGAGCGTCGTGTAGTCCAGCGTGAGTCGCCCGTCCGACACAGAGCAGCCGACCGCGGCATGGTCGAGCGCCCCGGGGCGTTCGTTCACGGCGGCGCGGCCGTCGGTCGTGAGCATCAATCGGTAGATGCGTCCGCTGTAGGTGCAGATGAAGATCTCTCCGTTGTCGTCCAGGCCGAACGACGAGGTGAGCAGCCCGCTTTCGAGAAGGAGGTGGTTGACCGAAAGGCCGGAACGATGATCGTACGACAGTGCCCAGATCCTGCCGTTCCCGAAATCGCCGTAGACATATCGTCCGTACAGCGTCGGGAACTCCGTGCCGCGATAGACGAATCCGCCGACCACCGAGACGCCTCCGTCGCCGACGTGCGGATACTCCCAGATCGGGAGCGTGATGCCGGCCGTGTCACAATCGGCGTTCGTTGCCGGGAAGCAGTGTCGTCCTTCCATCCGGCTCCATCCGTAGTTCCTCCCCGGCTCGATGATGTTCACCTCCTCCCACGTCTCCTGCCCGACGTCGGCGGCCCAGAGGCGCCATGTCACCGGGTCGAAGCTGAAGCGCCACGGATTGCGCAGGCCGTAGGCATAGATCTCCCTGCGATAGCCGCCGGTGTCGGCCGCGTACGGGTTGTCGGCGGGGATGCCGTAGGGTGTGCCGATCTGGTTCCACCGTACGTCGATGCGGAGGATCTTGCCGAGCAGGCTGGCGCGGTTCTGCGCGAAGCCGTGGTCGTCGTTGGCCTGGCTGCCGTCGCCGGTGGAGATGTAGAGATAGCCGCCCGGGCCGAACGCGATCTGTCCGCCGTTGTGGTTGGCGTTGGGATTGTCGATCGCAAGTATGATCCTGCCGCTGTCGGCGATCGGGGGAGCC
>CAZJYH010001028.1:0-1558 GCA_964549365.1 uncultured Alphaproteobacteria bacterium | reverse complement strand
GAGGAGCGGCCCCGAAGGGGACGCGACGTGGCGATCTCGCCGGGCCGGCGCTGCATGCGTTAAGATCGCCATGGCATCGCGCGATCGTTCCGATCGGCGCGATGCCTCGCGATGACGATCGGGATACCGATGCAACACCCTTGTCATGAGCAGCCCCCACGCTACGCTCGGAGCAGGCACCGCGAAGCAATCGCACATGATGTGCAGGAGATAACCGGCGAGATCGCCACGCCCTTCCTTCGTCAGGGCTCGCGATGACGGCCGCTCCTTCTTCTTCGAACAGGCCCTACGCTCCAAGTTCCCCGCGACTCGCCATTGCACCTCTTCCCGACCGTCCATTGTCCATCGTCGAGCGGTCCGAATGAACTCACCGCAGAGGGCGCGGAGGAACGCAGAGGCAGCCGCCCGCGCCTCTTCCGACCGTTCAACGCCCAGCGTCCAACGTCCAGCGTCCCACACGATTCCACCACAGAACCGCAAACGACACCAAAACGCCCCCGTGCATAATCGTCACGCCCATGCGTAGCAAATGAGTAGTCCCCGGCGCGGCAGCCCGGCCGATCTTGCGGTCGATGTGTCGGCGCGCGGCCACGGCCCGGCTAACCAACGCGCGGCTCGTGTGTTTGTCCGGTGCGATTCCCCCCCATCCCTTCCCGCGACACGAGCCGTTCCTGCAACCATCGAAGCAATACAGGGTACGATCATGATTCGAACGCTGGTGATTCTCATCCTGACGGTGCTCGCCGCGCACGGCGCAGGCGCGCAGGGGCTCGTGTGGAAGCGCGCGGCGGGGCCGTACGGGGGGGTGATCCGCACGATCGCCGCCGCCGGGAGTCGCGCGTTCGTGGGGACGGATTACGGCATCTATCGCTCGCTCGATGGAGGCGAGCGCTGGGAGCGAGTCGGCGCCTCGATCTTCTCTGCGCCGGTGGAGTACCTGGCCGTGACCGACGGCGCCGTGGTGGCGGCGCTCGGCGTGTTGCTCTTCCGCTCCTCGGACAACGGCGTCACCTGGACGAACGTGCACACCATGCCGAACGCGGTGATCGGGCTGTACACCGTCGGCGGCGACATCTACGCGGCCTCCGCGCTGGACCGCGTGCCGGGGGACACGACGAAATCCGGGAGCGTGGCGCGGAGCACCGACGGCGGGCGCACCTGGAGCGCGGTCACCGGCGCGGGCGGGCTCCCCGCCGGTCAGCTCTTCTCCATGGCGCGCGGCGGCGGCGCCCTCTACGCCGCCATGAACCGCGGGCTGTTCCGCTCCTCCGACGACGGCGCCACGTGGGCGCGCGTCGGCGCGGCGATCGGCCCGGGGCGCGGGATGCTGAACGTGGTGGCGGACGACTCCGCCGTGGTGGCCGAGTGGTGGGGGGAGGGGTTCCATCGCTCCACCGACGGCGGCTCCGGATGGGAGCGCGACGAGCGCTGGCCCACGGCCTCGCATCGCGTTGCGCGCGGCGGCGGCGCGTTCTTCGTCGTCGACGTGGCAAGCGGCGCCGTGCTCCGCTCAAGCGATCACGGCCGCACGGGGGGCACCGTGCACCGCCGCGGCAGG
>CAZJYH010001027.1:0-1559 GCA_964549365.1 uncultured Alphaproteobacteria bacterium | reverse complement strand
CGCCCGACCGCGATGGACGTGAACTTCGGCGCGCGTGTGCTCAACACGGCCAACGACTCCGTGGTGGTCGGCTACATCGCCAACACGGGTCCGGCGCCGCTCAACGTGAACGCCGTCGCGATCGCGGGGACGCATCCGAAGGACTTCACGATCGTCTCCGGCATGCCGCCGTACGCGCTGGCTCCGGGGGAGCGGCGCAGCATGGAGTTCCGCTTCGCGCCGTCTGCGCTCGGGGCGCGATCGGCGACGCTGAGAATCGAGACGAGCGGGCGCACGCTGACGCAAACGCTGCGAGGCGAGGGAGCGCGGCCCCAGGTGAAGATCGTCACGCCGGCGATCGACATGGGGACGGTGGAACTGGGGGACCGCCAGGACAGCACGATCGAGGCCGTGGTGAAGAACGTGAGCACCGAGCCGATCGAGATCGCGGGGATCACGCTCGGCGGCCCGGACACGACGCAGTTCGCGATCGTCGACTCGATCGGGCGCTTTCGCCTCGGCGTCGGAGAGACGCGCGAGATCACGGTCCGCTTCGCCCCGCAGCGTGCCGGGCGCACATCGGCGCAACTGGTCGTGCGCCACGACGGCGGCCTCGCCTATGCCGACGTCTTCGGCCGGGGGGGAACCGTCGGCAGCGCGACGCGCTATACCGATCCGACCACGTTTCGCAGCGTCGCGATTCCGAACGCCGTGGTCCCGCCGAAGGGATCGATCGTGCTCGGCACCTACGACGTGGCGGGCGTGCTTGCGGCATATGTGCCGCTGGACGGAGTGATGCTGATGGCCGGCGGCGGCGTGCCGTTCCCCGACGACTGGGGGGGCGTGCACGGAACGATGTACGGGGCGTACTCGATCGGCGCGAAGGTACGTCTGGTATCCGACAGCAAGGTGGACATCGGCATCGGGTATCAGTGGGCGCGCAGCATCTACGACAACGAGATCACGCCGGACTCGCTGGAGTCCAGCATCACCGCAAGCACCGTCTACAGCGCCGTCAGCTACGGCGACGACGATCGGAGAGTATCGCTGACCGGCGGCTTCGCGCTGAAGACGCACCGGACGTTCGGAATCGGCACGTACGAGAAGAACGCCGTGCTGGTCGGCCTCGGCGGCGATTACCGGATCGGCAGGCGCTGGAAGATCGCGGCCGAGGCGCTCTACATGCAGACGCTCGGCTTCGCGCCGGTGGCGGTAACGGCGCGCTTCTTCAGCAATCGCTACGCGATCGACGCGGGCATCGGCTACCTCGGCATCACCACCGGCGACGGCGACGCGCCGTCGTTGAAGATCGCGCCGGTGATCAGCTACGTGGTGCGGTGGTAGCACGGTGAGAGCATGCAGGGCTGCACCCGGGAACGTTCCTTGGCAATGAATATCAATGGTCTTCGCGAGGCCGGGACCTTCGCTATAGCAACTATGTACCTGAAGAGACCAAGCGACGTCAATGCAGCATGTGGGCGATGACGTCGCCTCGGCCGACAACGGCTCTACTGCTGGATTTCCAGTTGTGCGTTCCTCCCCTTGGCAAAGGGGAGGTCAGGAGGGGTTCGCCGCTCGGC
>CAZJYH010001026.1:0-1564 GCA_964549365.1 uncultured Alphaproteobacteria bacterium | reverse complement strand
CACGGTTCTGCGCGAAAAGTACGCGCAGATCTTCGCGAAGGATGAAGCCGCCGCCGGTCTGCTCAAGGAGCTCGAGGGGAACGCCTCGAAGTGGGCGGACGAACTCGAGGCCGCGAAGGCTGCCGGCAAGGCCGAGGATATCGCCAAGGCGGAGGCAAAACTCGAAGCGCTGAAGAAGGAGGTCGCAACGCTCGAGGAGATGCTGAAGGCCGATCACCCTGAGCTTGCCGCGGCCGCGGCGGGGACGCCGGGCGTGAATCTGCTGGACGACGCCGCGAAGGCCGAGGCGGCCAAGGCGGCCGCGCTCGCCACGAAGGAGGCAGCGGCCGAGGCGGCAGACACCGGAGCGCGGTACTCGAAAGACGAACTGAAGGCGATGGAGGTACCGACGTCGCGGCCGTCGAACATGAGCGACGCCGATTGGACGCAGTACCAGGAGTACTACAAGGCGCGGCGCGAGCAGGTGCTCGCCGGTGTCGAGGGGGTGAAGCCGCCGCAGCGGCCGGAGGATTACTTTGCGTTCCGCAGTAAGTTTACGCGCGGCAACGAGTTCCAGAGCAGTGTCTCCGAACTGCTGAGCACCCCGGAGAAGAAGGCGGAGATGTTCGGCGACATGGCCGAGCCGGTGGTGGTGGATAATGCCGCGATGGTGAAGCTGAACCCGACGGCCGCCGAGAAGGAAGCGTACGGCACGTCGATGAAGTATGTCGATCAGATGGTGGTCGACGCGAAGAGCGTGGCGTCCGGAAATCCAACGGTGCGGGTGTTCAGCAACAAGAGCCGCGACTTCGCCGGCATGGCGAAGGGGGGCGATCTCTCCACCGTCACGAAGTGGGTGGAAACCGACGCAGCGGAGGCGATCGGCAAGTACACCGGAAGCATCGAGATGCACAGCCTCGACCCCGCCGTCTCCGCGCTGCACGGCAAGGCCATCCAGATCGACAAGATCACGCTGGTCTACGACGGCACGAACCTCACCGAGACGATGAAGGCCGCCATCAAACGAACCGCCGCGGCGAACGGCGTCGAGGTGATGTTCGAGACCTTCCCGAAGGCGGCGGCGCCATGATCTTGATGCTGCTCGTGCCCGAGTCTTTCCGCATCCTTTCGCCCACCCGGTTCAACGGGTGCGGTCCCCAGAATCAGTACGTTCCTCGATGGCTCACTTGAACTACCTTCTCGAAGACACCCTCGATGTGCAATTGCTGCTCGCTCGCAACCCCGCGCGCGAGTCGGAAGGGGCGCTCGATGACTTCATTCAGGTATTGCTTGAGGAGTCCGGCCCATTTCTCCCGGAGCGTATCGGCAAGCGCCGGTTTACATCGGCGAGCTTCAAGCAGATCGTTGCCGGCCAGGACATCGAATCGCGACGGGGCGTTCACGTCAACCTCGACCGCGACGATGCTCCCGCGCTGCATCTGACCGTGAGCTTCCTCGGCCCCTCGGCTTCGGCCGGAACGTGGCTCTTCATGTCGGTGCCGATGGCCTTCTTCGCCGACGCCGAGGGTGCGGCCGAGCGTTGCGATCGACTCGTCATGCTGCTGCGGACGCTCGCCGAGCTCGG
>CAZJYH010001025.1:0-1565 GCA_964549365.1 uncultured Alphaproteobacteria bacterium | reverse complement strand
TGGAGGCGATGGCCTGCGGCACGCCGGTGATAGCGTTCAACCACGGCAGCATGCCGGAGCTGATCGACCATGCGGAGACCGGGTTCCTTGTCGCGAACGTGGAGGAGGCGGTTGCCGCCGTCGGGCGGATCGGCACCATCGACCGCGCAGTGTGTCGGAGGCGCGTCGGCGAGCGATTCACCGTCGAGCGCATGGCCGCCGCGTACATGGACGTCTACTCACGAATTCTTTCCACCGAACACGCGGCCGGGGCCGGATCGATGCGAGAGCATTGAGCACCGGTCATGCCGGGGAGGGCATGCCATGAATGCGACGATCGTGAGACGATACGAGGGGAATCCGATCCTCACACGCCAGGATGTGCCGTACGACGTCGTCACGGTGCACAACGCGGGCGTGGTGCGGCACGATGGGCGTTACGTGATGCTGTTCCGATCGCACCGACGCAACGGGCGTTCGATCGTCGGCCTGGCCGAAAGCACCGATGGGTATCGCTTCAACGTCCGCCCTGAGCCGTTCATGACGCCGGCCGCCGACGGAGCCTTCGGTGCGTATGAAGAGTACGGTGTGGAGGACCTGAGGATCTGTGCCATCGACGGCACGTACCTGCTGACCTACAGTGCGTACTCGCGTCACGGTGTGCGCGTTGCGTTGGCGCGCACCGATGACTTCGAGACGGTGGAGCGTGTTGCGCTCATCACGCAGTGCGACCTCCGGAACGTGGTGATCTTCCCGGAGAAGATCGGCGGCCGCTATGCGCGGCTGGACCGACCACATTCGGAGATCTCGCCCTGGTCCATCTGGATCAGCTATTCGCCCGATCTCATCCACTGGGGCGACTCGCGCGTGGTGATGAAGCCCCAGGCATATCACTGGGACGAAATGAAGATCGGGCCGGGGGCCACGCCGATCAGGACCGCACGGGGATGGCTGCATATCTATCACGGCGTCTTCCAGACCATGGCCGGCGCGGTGTATCGCCTCGGCGCCGCCCTGCACGACCTTGCGGATCCGTCGGTGGTGCTGGGCGTTGCCGACGACTGGATCGTGCAGCCCGAGGATCCGTGGGAAGTGACCGGGTACGTTCCCAACGTGGTCTTCACATGCGGGGCGGTGGCGGAGGACGACGGATCGGTGAAGATCTACTGGGGCGGCGCCGATACGGTGATGTGCGTCGGAACGGCGATGCTCGACGATCTCGTGGATCTCTGCCTTCGGACGCCGCGCCCGGCGCTCTGCTGACATACTGTTGAATAGGAGATCGATGGAACACAAGGACACCATATCCGTGAGCAGCGATATCGACATGCCGATGGTCACGTCGTCCGGACCGATGGTGACGCGACGAACCGAGCGCCTGATGCCGCAGCATACGCGGGTGATCACGAAGCTCTTCCTGCCGGGGAAGAAAGTTCGGATCAGAAACGTGCTCGGCCGCGTGTTGTCGCTGAGCGATGAGCAGGTGGTGCACGAGCTGGACGCGGTGCTGGCGGATTTCGGGCATCGGCATCGCAGATTCACGGCGTCGCTTCTCCGGCATTTCGGCGAGGTGGCCGAGCATCTTC
>CAZJYH010001024.1:0-1571 GCA_964549365.1 uncultured Alphaproteobacteria bacterium | reverse complement strand
CGGCGCGGCCGCCTTGCCGCCCTGCCCGTACCAGCCGGTGAACTTGACGCGGTGATCGTCGAACCCGATCCATGCGCCCGCCACCAGCTCGGGCGTATAGCCGATGAACCATGCGTCGGCGAAGTCCTGCGTGGTGCCGGTCTTGCCGGCCGCCGGATAGTTGAACCAGCGGCGAATGGAGGTGGCGGTGCCGCCGTCGACCACGCCGCGCATCATCGAGACCATCTGGCTGGCGATCTTCGGCGACAGCACCTCGTGCATCACCGGCTTGGCCTGGTAGATCACGTGTCCCCAGCGATCCTCGATCTTCAGGATATACGTCGGCTCCACGTAGATCCCCTCGTTCGGGAAGGCGCCGTAGGCGGCCGTGATCTCGAACGGCGTCACCTCCGCGCTGCCGAGCGCGATCGATGGGAGATCGGGAATCGGCGACTTGATCCCCATCTCCTTGGCCAGCTTGATCACCTTCGCGGGCGTCGTCTTCTCGAGGATCAGACGCGCCGCCACGGTGTTCACCGAATACTTCAATGCACTGCGCAGGGTCATCACTCCACCGCCTCCCCCCTTGGGCTTCCACACGCCGCCGCCGGGGATATGGTAGACCACCGGCGCGGCGGAGATCCCGCTCCCCGGATTCATCCCCTGCTCCAGCGCCGACGCGTAGACGAAGGGCTTGAACGACGATCCGGGCTGCCGACGAATCTGCGTCACGTGATTGAGCCCGCGCCCCGACGTGATGTCGTTCCCTCCCACCATCGCCCGCACGTACCCGGTCTTCGGCTCCAGCACCACGAAGCCGGTTTCAATCTCCGTGGCCCGCTTCTTCACCGAGTCGATGAACGCGGGATCGCTCGTGTACTGGTTCAGCACGCGCGTTCGCTCGTCGTCGTTCAGCGCCGACTGATAGCTGTCGGTTTCGCGCGCGGCACGGTTGACCATGGACTTCAAGAGCTTCTCCTTGCTGCGCCAGCTCCACGTGCGGTTGAAGAGCGTCTGGAATTCGTTCAGATGTTCGCGCACCGCCTCGTTCGCGTACTTCTGCATGCGGCTGTCGAGCGTGGTGTAGATCACCAGGCCGTCGCGGTACAGGTTGTATCCCTGCAGCTTCGGATCCTTCGCAAGGCTCAGCCGCACCGCCTCCACGAAGTGCGCGGCAATGCCCGGCTCGCGCTTCTTCTTGACGAAGACGATCGGCTTCTGTGAGAGCTGCGCGTAGTCCGAACCGCTGAGGTATCCGGTTTCCGCCATCAACCCCAACACCGTGTTGCGGCGTTCGACGGCGCGATCGTAATGCTGCTCGGCATCGTAATTCTCGGGAGCCTTCAACACGCCGACCAGATACGCGCACTCGTCGACCGTCAGGTCGATCGGCTGCTTGCCGAAATAGATCTCCGACGCCACCTGGATGCCGTATGCGCCGTGACCGAAGTAGACGGCGTTGGCATACATCTCCACGATCTCGTTCTTCGTGTACGTGCGCTCGATCTGCACGGCGGTGAACTGCTCGCGCAGCTTTCGGGTAACCGTCACCTCCTGCGACAGGTACAGGTTGCGCGCCAGCTGCTGCGTGA
>CAZJYH010001023.1:0-1571 GCA_964549365.1 uncultured Alphaproteobacteria bacterium | reverse complement strand
TACCGGGCCACGTCCACTCCGGCAACCAACTGTTGCCGCTGCAACCGCAGATCCACGTCATCCACCACGAAGAGCGTGTCCCCCTTTCGCACGCGATCCCCCTCTCGCACCCGCATGCTGCTGAGCGTTCCGGCCGCTCGGGCACTGACGGTGACGTCGGTTGTTTCGATGATCCCGGACGCCTCGACCTGCGAGGTCTCGTCCTTTGAGCATCCGACGACGACGCCCGCGGCAAGAGCGCTCGCGGCAAGCCCGAGGATCGCGATGATTCTCTGTGCGTTCATATTCAGCATGGTCTTCTCTTCAGCTTCATGAAGTATGCCGGCCGTGCCGGACGGTGATGCGTCACCCGCGCTGCCGATGTATCCGGCTTCGACGCGAACGCAGGGGACGGCCGGAGTCCTTCCCATCGAATTGCCGGCGCCCCTCCTCGGTCATCATCCCTTCCAGCATCACCGAGAGAATGGCCTGGAAGACTTCGGCAAGCGAATACGGGAGATGAAGAATCAGGCTCGGGAGCTTCATCCCCTCGACGAGGGTGTAGAACATCTGAAGGAACAACTGGGGATCGATATCGCGGCGAAGCAGCCCACGTCGCGCCCCCTGTGCGAAGAGTCGCTCGAACATCGGCAGCACGCGCTCGCGACGGAATTGCTCCATGTCCAGGATGAGATGCGGTGCCTTGCGGTGCATGTCCTCGATGTGCGGACGCTGCAGGCGCGACATCTTCTCGGCGATCACGGCCATCACCCCCCGGAGCTTCGCGCCGAAGTCCAGATCGCGGTCATCGATGATCGCCTCGAGCTGCGCGGCAAGTTCGGTGCGCATCGCGTACATGCATTCACGCACAAGGTCTTCCTTGCTCGCGAAATGCAGATAGATCGTCTTCTTGCTGATCCCGAGCCCTGCCGCCACATCGTCCGTCGTGACGTTGCTGAAGCCGTGCGTGAAGAACAACTGCTGCGCTCGCTCGATTATCCGCTCCTGTATCGGCCGGTCGTCTATCGGTTCCATGGGGTTGAGGCCCGTGCACTTCGGAAACTATTCCCGTGTTTTCAGTTTCCAAGATGGGTCGCGCCTACGGAACCGGCAAGAAGAAAGTTGCGTTGGTGTGTGGCGGGTGTTGGCGGTCATCGGCGGTTTCGTGTGGGACGCTCGGCCGAATTACAAATGAAAAATTATGAATGCGGAACCGCCCGGTGGCCCCCGCTGTCCGGCGCCCCATTCATTGACGCTTTGCACCGTGGCGATGTACCGCGCCGAGTGCGGGGCGATGGATAGCGGATCGTTGTACTGCAGTGGATGACGATCCTCTGCGTTCCTCCGCGTCCACAGCGGTGACATCATCTTGGATGCTCGCTTGAGCGGCGAGTCACGGGTGGCGAGTCGCGCGGGCGAGTCACGGGTGGCGAGTCACGGGTGGCGAGTCGCGCGGGCGAGTCACGGATACTCCGAACTCGAAACGGCGTTGTTGCACAATGCATACTTCGCCGGTGGTCGTCTCTTCCGACGCATGCCCGATATCAGAGCCGTGGAATTCTTCTCCCCCTCTTTTCCAAAGCTATGCATTA
>CAZJYH010001022.1:0-1577 GCA_964549365.1 uncultured Alphaproteobacteria bacterium | reverse complement strand
GCGTTCCGCAGGTGGTTCAGCACAATTGCACTGGGCCAACGCACCCATATCGACGACCGGTGGCACGATCGGGACTGTGCCGGGCTGTTGCGTTACTGCTACCGCGAAGCGTTGAAACGCCATGACAACACCTGGCTCGCTGCGCGTAAGTGGTTGATCACCGGTGCCATCCCGGATGTCCGCAAGTACAACTACCCGAACGTCCCACTGGTGGGGACGCGGGTTTTCAACGCCGGTCTGCGCCCAAACTCGACGACACGGACTGAAGAAGCGCCCGATGCCCCCCTCAGAGTCGTTGCCGCCGGCCTCCGAACCGGAAACCGCGGGCTCACTCCGCTTCTCTCCGCATTCTCGGACTTTGCCGACGCGTCGCGGCTGAAGGACAACTCATTGGTGTTCCTCTCACGCGATCCGAACGATGCCCTTCCCGGCGACGTGCTGATGTTCCTGAACGACACGGAGAGCGATTGGCCCTACCACTCGATGGTCTATCTCGGCGATGGATCCACAGTCTATCATACAGGCCCGGACGGCGCGAACCCCGGCATCGTGAAGCATTTGACACTGAGCCAGCTTGCGCGGCACCCGAACGGTCGATGGCATCCGGTGCCCAACAACCCGTACTTCCTCGGCTTCTACCGATGGAGAATTCTGATGTAGTGGTCGATCGATCGTCGTCTCGTCTCAATCCGGTCCCGCAACCGCCGCTTCAGTCCTCTTCAAAGTGCACCAGCTTCCCCTGCAGGCGCTTCAGCAACAGTGCTCTGGCTCGGAACAGATGCGCCTTGACCGTTCCGAGCGGAAGGCCCAGTTGCTGTGCAATGTCCGCATACTCCAACTCCTGCGTATGACGCAGCTCTATCACAACACGGTATTTGTCGGGGAGGTTGCGGATGGCCTCCTGCAACACCGCGGTCCGCTCGGCCGAGGTGATCGGCACGTCCGGGCGGACGGCATTGGGATCGGAAAGTTCCATCTGTGCTTCCCCGTCGCGCGTCTGCACGGGAGCATGCATGGAAACGGTCCGCAAGCGCCGCTTACGCAGATAGTCGATACAGTTGTTCGACGCGATCTTGTACAGCCACGTGGAGAACGCATACTCGGTGTTGAAGCTCCCGAGGGAGTTGAACGCCTTGATGAACGCCTCCTGCGTAAGATCCTCCGCATCGTTTTTCTCGCGAATCATCCGCCCGAGCATCGTGTGGATCGGACGCCAATACTTGTTGCGGATGCGTGCATAAGCGGTTTGATCGCCGCTCAGTGCACGCGCCACCAGCTCGTAATCTTCCTGACGGCTCCGTTGCTGCCGTTCATCCTTCGAAAGCGTCTCGCGAGTAGACATGGCGCGAAAAATACGATTCCACCACGACACCAGCCAACCACGCATGCGTGATCTTCTGCATCGACCTCACAAAAAGAAGACGGCATCCGCAAGAGATGCCGTCTCAAAGCTCCGCTCGGACTGAAAGGATGTCGGAATCGCCCCACGCGTGAAGGGAACATACGTGCGTACGTGCGTGACCGATACGATCATCCTCCTAATGGATGGTAGGCATACGTACGTAGTCGGCGTACGT
>CAZJYH010001021.1:0-1579 GCA_964549365.1 uncultured Alphaproteobacteria bacterium | reverse complement strand
TCTGCGCGGTCGAGGCGTCGTGCCCCGTGGCGTCTCCCCCAGTCTCGTTCGTGGCTGAGTCAGGCGGTTCCGGCCCCGATGCGGCCTCCGCCGACGAGCGCCGCGTTTCCGCGGAGCGCCCACCTTTACCGCCGGCGACGGCGGTGTCCCCCTCGGCCAAATGTCCGTCGCGCCGGAGTATCTCCGAGGCAAGATCGATGTAGTTCTTGGTCCCGATCGAGAGCGCATCGTACAGCAGCACCGGCTTTCCGTGGCTCGGCGCTTCGCTCAGGCGCACGTTCCGGGTGATCATCGTCTGGAACACCTTGTCGCCGAAGTACCGGCGCACCTCGCCCGCCACCTGGTTTGAAAGCCGCAAACGCGAATCGAACATCGTCAGCAGGACACCTTCGATGTCGAGCGCCGGATTCAGATGCTTCTTGACGATGGATACCGTGTTCAACAACTGACCCAGCCCCTCGAGCGCATAATACTCGCATTGCACGGGAATGAGGATCGAGTCGGCGGCGGTCAACGCGTTCAACGTGAGCAGGCTGAGTGAGGGCGGGCAGTCGATGATGATGTACGAATAGACGCGACGCATCGGCTCCAACGCCCGCGAAAGCACGCGCTCACGGTTGGGCACATCGATCATTTCGATCTCCGCCCCCACAAGGTTGATATGCGCGGGTATCAGGTCCAGATAGCCGAGCTCCGTTTTCAGCGCGGCGTCAGCCGGCGAGATGCCGTCGACGATCACCTCGTAGATGGTCTTGGTGAGCTGCTGCGACTCGGTCCCCAGTCCGCTCGATGCGTTGGCCTGCGGATCGATGTCGATCAGAAGGGTCGGCTGCTCGGCCGCCGCCAGCGACGCGGCAAGATTCACCGCGGTGGTGGTCTTGCCGACCCCGCCCTTCTGATTGGCTATGGCGATTATTCTGCCCATTATTCTCTACCCGTGTGCGCCGCCGTTGTCGGCGAGGCGGTTCGTTGGCGAAGGCTGTAGAAGTGGAACGCGGCAACCATCAACGAGTGATCGATCGCGCCCTCGCGCAGCAGCGTATCAATATGGTCCAAAGGCGCATGCACGATCTCGATCTCCTCATGGTCGTCGAGCGATTGCGCACCGTGGAATGTAAGCCCCGTGGCAAGAAATGTGTGGGCCCGGTTGTTCATGATCGCTGGGTTCGGACGCACACATCCGATCTCGACGATCACGTCACAGGCATACCCCGTCTCCTCCAGCAGTTCACGGCGGGCCGCCTCGGCCGGCGCCTCGTCGCCGTCGATGATGCCGCTCGGTATCTCGAGCGTCACCTCGTCGGTCCCATGACGATACTGCCGCACCAGCAGAACCTGCCCGGCGTCGGTCACGGCGATCACATTCACCCAGTCGCGCGCTTCGATGCTGAAGAAGTTCCCCTGCTTGCCGGTGCTGGGGCTGCGACGATGCATCTCGTGCACGGTGAAGACGCGGCAGTCCGCGATCTGCCTCGTCTCGAGTGTTTCCCATCGCTCAACCGAGCCCTCAGCATCGATCATAGAATCATCCACGTTTCTGGATTGCCACCCGCCGACGCTCCGATCGACAAGATGCTCG
>CAZJYH010001020.1:643-1582 GCA_964549365.1 uncultured Alphaproteobacteria bacterium | reverse complement strand
AGAATCTCAGTTTGCATGGATGGACGATGGTCGGCCCCGGTCAGGGCGCGCACGCCGGCAGGGGCTCATCTCTCAATCCGCGACACCACCCGCTGCCGATAGCCGTCGGGTGCGGCACCGTCAAGTGTTCAATTTCGAGCGTATTCAACCGGACCGCACCTCCAACCGCCGCGCGTCACGGCGCCTTCACGAAGCGCGCAACACCGCAATATCCGCCCGACACGTTCACGGAGACGAAGTATGCCCCCGGTTCCAGGCCCGCGGTTTGAACCGTCACCCGGTTCTCACCAACCTCCGGCGCCGACGGTTCGAGTGTCCGGACCGTCCGCCCCAGTACGTCGACCACAACGATCGACGCTCGCACTGCGACGGCTGCATGCACGGTCGCGACGATCGAGGCATGCGCCGGATTCGGCGTCACGCTCGTGATCGAAACTGAACCGCCGCACAGCGGCTCCGGAGCGTCGGGCGCTCCGAGGTTCACCCGCGTCGCGTAGATGTCGGGCGCCCCGTCGCGATGATCCTCCCATGCAACCACCGCGTCGCGCCCAAACACCGCACAGACCGGTCGTGTCGCCTCCGCGCGACTCTGGGAGACGACCAAATCGGCAGTAAGGACGCGGAGGTCGTTCGAGAGCCTGGTCATATGCACGCCCGAGGAGCTCCCCCACGCGATCACGATGCCGCCGAGCAGCGTCTCGGCAACCACGCCGCCGGGGCGCGCGGTGGTATCGGTAAGCCGTTGCGGCACACCGACGGCCCCTCCCTCGCGGATCGTCTGCGTCCAGATCTCGTTGCGCCGTCGCGCCCGGTTCGGCCCGGTGACGGTCGTCCCCCACGCGGCAAGCACCGTGGAGCCGAGGCGGACGGCCGATTCGATGCGGGCGTCCGGCTCCAGACAACAACGCGGCGGATCGGGGGGCGAAATGCGGACGTCCT
>CAZJYH010001020.1:0-633 GCA_964549365.1 uncultured Alphaproteobacteria bacterium | reverse complement strand
AGCCGCCGGCAACAACAGAATTTTCAACAGGGAGATCGGAAAGGTCTTGAACGTCGCGTGGATGATATCGATTCCGCAACAACGGCGGCGAAACACGACGCGCCGCTCATCACCACCACATGAACCAGGGCATCGCCTCACCGCACCATGACCGGCCGCATCGCCACGCGCCCCACCCCGTCGGCCTCGCCCACGTGATATGTTCCGGCCTGCCGCCCGGATGCGCCCGGCACCCGCGCGCCACAAAGTGTTAGCGCACCGCCGGAACGTTGGATATGGCCCCGATCTTTGGTTTATTTGCCCGTTCCGCAAGAATTCCTCAACAGTCACTTCACGATTACCGGCCCTATACTCATGGCGATCATTCAGGATGTCTACGCGCGGCAGATCCTCGACTCCCGCGGCAACCCCACCGTCGAAGTTGAAGTAGTGCTCGAGTCCGGCGTGCTCGGCCGCGCCGCCGTCCCCTCCGGCGCATCGACCGGCGAACACGAGGCCGTGGAGCTTCGCGACGGCGACCCCGGCAAATACTACGGCATGTCGGTGGAGAAGGCGGTGGAGAACGTGAACGGCCCGATCGCCGATGAGCTGGTGGGCCTGCCGGCGCATGAGCAGGCACTGATCGACTCGATG
>CAZJYH010001019.1:0-1583 GCA_964549365.1 uncultured Alphaproteobacteria bacterium | reverse complement strand
CTCGGCATCAAGGACTTCTTCGACTACGAGATCAAGACCCTCGGGCTCGGCCGTCTGGACGATCGATTCTTCATCGAGACCTCGGGAGTCCTCGATGTTACCGCGAAGATTCCGGGA
Source organism: uncultured Alphaproteobacteria bacterium (assembly GCA_964549365.1). Classification (GTDB taxonomy): domain Bacteria; phylum Bacteroidota; class Ignavibacteria; order OLB7; family OLB7; genus JAFDZV01. The sequence continues at coordinate 1,466 of CAZJYH010001019.1, read as the reverse complement.
ACCGAGACGCGCTTCATCGAGAAGAAGATGGAGATCGGAAAGCTGGTGATCTACTCGAACGGGGAGTTCGACTTCGAGGGGGGGAGCATCGTGCTCCCATCCTTCGCGCCGTTGAAGATCGGGCCGGTGGAGCTCTCGGTGTCGGCGCTCCATTGGGGGCGCGAGGTGATGCGCCACGGGCCGTTCGATCGATCGTATCGGATCATCGGCTTCGACGGCGGCGTGAAGACCGGCGTCGGCGGGGTGGATGCTCGAGGCGAGGGGATCAAGCTCTACTTCACGGTCGACAACGACGAGGGAGCAGGGAAGAACCCGCACTGGTTCCTTCGCATCGAGACGATTCGGGTGGACCTGCGCATCCCGGGAGAGGCGCCGCCCGAGGAGGCGTCGCTGATCCTGCAGGGATATGTTTCGATGAAGAACGCGTCGAGTCCGACGATCGGCGGCGAGCCCAATCGCGCGCTCACCGAGTACGCCGGCGGCGTCACGTTCCGGCTTCCGCAGTTGAAGATGGGGGGCGGCGCCGATCTGCGGATGATCCCGGCGGTGGGCGCGTTCCTGGTGGACGCGCATCTGGAGCTCTCCACGCCGATCCTGCTCGGCAGCACGGGCCTCGGCATCTACGGCTTCCGCGGCATGTTCGGCAACAAGTACGTGCTCGAAAAGGAGGAGAACCAGACGTGGTGGGAGTTCTACAAAGGGGGCGATCGCCCCGGAATTCACCCGGAGAAGTTCACGCAGAAGGACGGGGTCAGCATCGGCGCCGGCGTCTCGCTCGCGACGGCGGCCGACTCCGGCACGGCCTTCTCGAGCAAGCTGTTCTTCCTGCTCTCGATCCCGACGGTGTTCCTGCTGGAGGGGCAGGCCGCGATCCTCAGCAAGCGGATCGGCCTGGACACGACGGACGAGCCGCCGTTCTACGCGCTGCTGTCGATCGATCCCGAGAGCGTGCAGGCGGCGTTCGGCGCGCACCTGAAGGTGCCCGAATCGAGCGGCGATGTCCTCACGGTGGATGCGTTGCTGGAGCTTGCGTTCTTCTACGGCCGTTCGTCGGCGTGGTATCTGAACGTTGGGCGCGACCAGCCGATCGAGAAGCGCGTGCAGGCCACGCTGCTGAAGATCCTGAAGGGGTGGGGCTACTTCATGCTCTCCTCGCAGGGGATCAAGATGGGAGCGGGGCTCGACTGGAAGTTCTCGCTGGATTGCGGCATCGCCGCGGTGGAGCTCGGCGCCAGCCTGGAAGCGCACGGCCGCCTGAGCTTCCGGCCCGTGCAGTTCGGCGGACGCCTCGCGCTGCAGGGGTACGTGGGGCTGCGCGTCTTCGGCATCCGCTTCCGTCTGAACGTGCGCGCGTCGCTCTCCGGTGAGGCGCCGCATCCGTTCGTCATTTCCGGCGAGTTCGAGCTGAGCATCTCCACGCCGTGGCCGCTTCCCGATGTGAACATCAGCGTGAGCCTGACGTGGCG
>CAZJYH010001018.1:1360-1586 GCA_964549365.1 uncultured Alphaproteobacteria bacterium | reverse complement strand
CTTCCCGCGGGTGTTATGACATCTGTCTCCCACGGCCGAAATGGGTTTCAGTTGGGGCTAGACGGTGTATCCCTCACCAAGAGGCGCCTACCCGCTGTGTCGCGTGTGAACCGCCAGGTTCGCCACCAGCCGGCCATCTCGTCACTGGGCACCGGAAATTCTCGGCGCATCAAGCATTTTCACCGATTATCGACAGGAGAAGCATATGAGTGAGCACAACAAGGCG
>CAZJYH010001018.1:0-1350 GCA_964549365.1 uncultured Alphaproteobacteria bacterium | reverse complement strand
TCGACTCGGTGAAGGGCAAGGCGAAAGAAGTGTTCGGCGCTGTCACCGGCAACGAATCCCTGACCGCGGAGGGCCAACTCGAGCAGACCCAGGCCCAGGAGCGCAAGGAAGCCAACAGTGTCGACGCCGTGGCCGACGCCGAGGCCACCCAAGCCCGTAAGGAAGCAGCCGAGGCCAAGATCGAGGGCGCCCAGGCGCGTGCTGCCGTGAACGCCGAAGCGGCGGTCGTCGAGAGCGATGTCCGCGCGCAACACGCCGCGCAGAAGCAGGCTGTGGAGCGGGCCGGCCAGCAGGACGCGGCCAGGGCGAAGGCCCAGGCCGAAGCCGGCGCGCAGCATGAGGTATCCCAGGCGAAAGTCGAAGAGCGCGCGAATGTCCGGGCGGCGAGCGCGGAACTGTCCGGCGCCATCGACGACCACCGGACCGCCGAGCACGTCACCGCCGGCGCCCAGGCCGAAGCGCAGCGCATCAGGGAACGCGCTGACCGTTTGACCGCCGAAGCCGACCTGCCCTGAGCAACGAAAGAAACAAGGAGTCACCATGAGCGTCACGTCAATCCCACTCGCCGTCCTGCGCTTCCAATACCGGGTCGCTCGACTTCCGCTTCAGGTCGCCGAGGACAGGTTCTTCGCGCGGATGGAGTCCGACGCGCCCGTCCGGCTGCGCTATGAGCGCTCCTTAGGTCTATTGGACGCTGCTGTCGGGAGCGTGCTCAGAGATAAGGACCTGCAGCGTCGTGGTGCGGCGCTCGCCGAACGCAGCGACGCGCTGTCGCGTGCGACCCGGTTGGAGAACGCTGCGACGAGGAAACGCGATCACGCCGAAGAAGAACTCGACGCCACGCACGACAAGGTGATCGGCGATATCGGACAGGCGCGGGAATCCAAGGAACGTGCCGTCGAGGATGCCAAATCTGCGGCGGCGGAGCGCAAACGTACAGCCGAGGAAGACGCCGACAAGCGCGCTGCCGAGGCGAAGAAGCGGGTCGACGAGGATGCCGCCCGGCAGACGAACACGATCGAATCCGCCAAACGCGCGCATCAGGAAGAGATTCGCGCATCCGAGGAGCGCTCCGACGCCGCGGCCAAGGCCAAGCTCGGCGATGCGGAGGAGAAGCGCCGCGATGCGGCGGCCAAACGCGTCCAGGCCGACCGAATCGAGCAACTCGCGGACATCGAAAAGAAGAAGCGCCAGTCCGAACGCGCGAACAACAACGCCTAGCTCCATAAAAACCCTACGGCCGGAAGCCAACTGGCTTCCGGCCGTAGGGTTTGTGGCGTTCAGTTCCCGGGCACTACTTCGGCCGCGGCCTGCACGACGGTCGCCGCGGGAGCGGGCAGACCCAACCGG
>CAZJYH010001017.1:760-1589 GCA_964549365.1 uncultured Alphaproteobacteria bacterium | reverse complement strand
CCTTCGCGGTGCACAACGGCAACAAGTTCATCCCGGTGTATGTGACCGAGAACATGGTTGGGCACAAGCTCGGTGAGTTCTCGCCGACGCGCACCTACCGTGGACATGCCGGCAACAAGAAGTGATCGGCGGGCAATCAATCAAGCTGGAACGTTTTTCGAGCGGCCGGTTCGGCTGCGATATCAGGAGATAGTAGACAATGTTTGAAGCTCGTGCTCTCCGCAGCAACATTCACTCCTCGCCGCGCAAGATGCGCCTGGTGATCGACCTCATTCGCGGTAAGAATGCCGCCGAGGCGCTCAGCATCCTGCGGTTCTCGTCGCACCATGCCTCGCGCGACGCCGAGTTGGTTCTGCGTTCGGCCATGGCCAACCTGATGAGCAAGGATACCGAGGGGAAGATCGATCCGGACCGTGTGTTCGTGAAGGAAGCCTTCGTAAACCAGGGGCCGACGATGAAGCGCATGCTTCCTGCTCCGATGGGCCGTGCCTATCGCATGCGCAAGCGCTCGAATCATCTGACGATCGTCGTCGGAACCAAGTAATCTCTCAACGCGAAACGAACAAGTAAGCCCGATAAAACGCTGGAGTCGTCTTGGGACAGAAAACTAATCCGATTGGAATGCGCCTTGGCATCATCCGCTCGTGGGATGCCAACTGGTACGATGAGAAGAACTTCGCGGCGAAGCTCACCGAGGACACGATGGTGCGCAACTATCTGCGCAGCCGCCTCAAGCGTGCAGGGATCAGCCGCATCGTCATCGAGCGCACCGCCAAGCAGATGCGCCTGACGATCCACACTTCGCGTCCGGGTGTCGTGATTGGCCGTT
>CAZJYH010001017.1:0-750 GCA_964549365.1 uncultured Alphaproteobacteria bacterium | reverse complement strand
AGGTGCGTCAGGTTGCCAAGAAGGACGTCAAGATCCTCATTCATGAGATCAAGCGTCCGGAGCTCGATGCCTATCTGGTGGCCGAGAACATCGCGCAGCAGCTCGAGGGACGTATCGCGTTCCGCCGCGCGATGCGCCAGGCCGTCAGCTCGGCGATGCGCATGGGCGCCGAGGGAATCCGTGTGATGTGCTCCGGCCGCCTCGGCGGCGCCGACATGTCGCGCACCGAGAAGTATCGCGAGGGCCGGGTGCCGCTGCACACGCTTCGCGCGGACATCGACTACGCACAGGTGACCGCTCACACCAAGCAGGGCTCGTTGGGGATCAAGGTGTGGATCTGCAAGGGCGAGGTGATTGGGCAGCAGGATCGGCAGATCTGATCCATCGCACGATGAGCCCCGCGCTCATCGACAGTTCGACAACAGGCAAACAAGTACGGGTTCGGCGCCCGGTAAGGGTGAACTGGCCGGCAGGCGCCGCGCTTCAAAGGGTTCGATACAATGCTGTTACCGAAGAGAGTCAAATACCGCAAGACACAGCGTGGACGTCGCAAGGGGAAGGCCTATCGTGGCTCGACCATCGCGTTCGGCACGCATGCGATCAAGGCGATGGAGCCGGCCTGGATCACCATCCGTCAGATCGAATCGGCGCGTATCGCGATCAACCGCGAGATGAAGCGCGACGGAAAGATCTGGATCCGGATCTTCCCCGATAAGCCGGTGACCAAGAAGCCCGCCGAAACTCGTCAGG
>CAZJYH010001016.1:0-1589 GCA_964549365.1 uncultured Alphaproteobacteria bacterium | reverse complement strand
GAACCTGGACTCTTCTGATCCAGAGTCAGACGTGTTGCCAGTTACACCACAGGGCATCGATGCTCTCGAAAGGGGAGGCGAACATAAACAAGTTAACCGCTCCCGGCAAGAAATTTTCGTGGACCCGATCGGGATCGAACCGACGACCTCTAGAGTGCGATTCTAGCGCTCTCCCAAACTGAGCTACGGGCCCAAACAAGAAGGACGACAAAGTTACTCTCAAAGGGGCGCCCAGGCAAGTCTGCTTTTTGAAAAAGTGTTGCAGAACGCTTCGATCCACGAGACACGCCGCTTCGCTATGTTGGACGTGCGCCGCTCGAACGCACGGCGCTCCACGCTCGAATCATGGCTTCGACATCAATGAATCAGACGATCCATACAGACGACGCTCCGCAGCCGATCGGCCCGTACTCGCAGGCGGTCCGCACCGGAAACATGGTCTTCACAGCCGGCCAGGTGGCACTCCGCCCCGACGGCACGATGGTGGAGGGCGACGCCGCAGCGCAAACGCACCAGGTCATCGCCAACCTGCGGGCCGTGCTCGAGGCCGGAGGCGCTACGCTCACAAGCGTGGTGAAGACCACGATCTTCCTGAAGGACATGAACGATTTCGCAGCCGTCAACGGTGTGTACGCCGAGTACTTCGGCCAAGGCGCACCGGCCCGCTCCACCGTGGAGGTATCGCGGCTCCCGAAGGATGCGCTGGTGGAGATCGAAGCGATCGCGACCGCGGAATGATCCGCCGCATCACGATAACGCTCCTGCTGCTCGCGGCCGCGATCGGCACAGCGCACGCGCAACGCGGCGACACGGTTCGAGCGGACTCGTCTCGTCCGCAACCGGCCGAAACCGCGAAGGCGCCGGCGGATACCACCGCGCCCGCGTACGTGATGACCAAGAGTCCGCTGAAGGCGACGCTCTACTCGATCATCCCGGGGGGCGGGCAGATCTACAACCAACAGTATTTCAAGGCCGGGTTGTTCATCGCGGGCGTCGGGTTCTTCGTCGGCCGCGCCGTCTACCTCAACGGCCGCTTCCTGGAACGCGCCGACTCGGCGGCGCGATACACCGTCGGCTCATCGACGTACGAGTTCTACAAGGCGCAGCGCGAAGCATATCGCGACGCACGGGACGAGAACATCGCCTACGGCGTCGGCGTGTGGATCCTGGGGATGATCGATGCGTACGTCGGCGCGCATCTGTTCGACTTCGACGTGTCGGACGACAAGACCTCTCGCATCTACCTGACGCCTGAGCGGCCCGGCATCGGGCTGGCGATGCATTGGTAAGCGGGATGCACCGCACCGACGGAATCGTTTTCCTTTGTATGTTTGTGCGCTTTGGAGAACGCAATCCAACAGAATCTCTGATTCATACGAACGATGATTGAACAGTACCTCCCGGCAATCGCAATGATCCTGGCCGGCCTCGGATTCGGGGTTGTGTCGGTGAAGGCCCACGAATGGTTGGGTCCGCATCGCATCACGGCACAGAAGCTCACAACGTACGAATCGGGCATGGCGCCGGTCTCCTCGGCGCACGAACGATTCTCCGTGAAGTTCTACCTCGTGGCGATGCTCTTCATCCTG
>CAZJYH010001015.1:0-1592 GCA_964549365.1 uncultured Alphaproteobacteria bacterium | reverse complement strand
CCACTCGCATCTCGCCACTCTTCACGAGCCTCCAACGTCCAGCGTCCAACGTCCAACGTCCAGCGTCCAACGTCCAACGTCCAACGTCCAGCGGGCGCCCAACGCCCAGTCGCCGATCCCGATGCAATAGGGGCGTCCCGCATGATGCCGCACGCAAAGCCGCAAAGCCGCGAAGGGCCACACGCCATGCCTTCATACTTCATCATTCATACTTCATCCTTTTCCCCTCATCCAGCAACTCCCGCACCCGCGCGGCCAGGTTGTTCGGCGTGTACGGCTTCTGGAGGAACGCCACTTCGGCGGCGAGGATCCCGTGGCGAACCACCGAGTCATCGGTGTAGCCGCTTGTGAAGATCACCTTCAGTTCCGGGTAGTCGGCATGCACGATTTCGGCGAGCTCGCGCCCCGACATCTTCGGCATGACGACATCGGTAAGCACCAGGGCGACGCTGTCCGAATGCTCGGCGAGGACGGTCAGTGCCTCCGTGCCGCTGTCGGCCTCGAGGACGGTGTATCCGTGCCCGCGGAGGGACCGTACGGCAACATCCCGAACGCCGGGGTCGTCCTCGACGACGAGGATCGTCTCGTGTCCCGCCATGTTTGCGCGCGACTCGTGCTCCGGCTCGACGGCGGCCTTGCTTGCGGGGAAGTAGATCTTGAATGTCGTGCCGAGCCCCTCCTCGCTGTAGACCTCCACGTGCCCTCCGTTCTGGGCAACGATGCCGTGAACGACGGCCAGACCGAATCCGGTTCCCCGGCCGAGTCCCTTCGTGGTGAAGAATGGTTCGAAGAGCCGCTCCTTTGCCTCCGGAGGTATCCCCACGCCCGTGTCGCTGATCGCGAGCACGACATAGTGCCCGGGGGGGACGTCCGCGTGTACCGCGGCATAGTGCGCGTCGAGCTCCTTGTTCGCGGTTTCGATGGTGAGATGTCCGCCGGTCGGCATGGCGTCGCGCGCGTTCACCGCCAGGTTCATGATCACCTGCACGAGATTCCCCGGATCGACCATGATGGTGTGAAGATTCGATCCCAGGGTTGTCGTCAGATGAATGTCCTCGCCGAGAAGCCTGCGCAGCATTTTCTCGGTGTCGGCCACGACCTCGTTGACGTCGAGGGCCTTCGGCTCGAGCATCTGCCGGCGCGAGAACGCAAGCAGCTGACCGGTGAGCGAGGCGGCACGGCCTCCGGCGGTGCGGATCTCCTCCAGCAGCTCTCGTGAGGGATCCTCCGGCGGCAGCGTGGAAAGCAGGATGTCGCTGGCTCCGGTGATCACTGCCCACGGGCCGTATTGTTGCGCGCGGCTCACGCGTCACGCCGAACCGCGTAGGCCGGCAGCGCGGCCAGCACGAGCAGGGCGCCGGCGAGGCAGACGCCGGCCGCGGTCAGGCAGCCCGCGCTCATCCCGGACAAGAATGCGTCCTGAACAGTAGTGCGGACCAGACCGGCAACCGGGCCGGGGGACTGGGCGGCCATTCAGCATGTACTAATATGATTGACCTTACGATCACTTGAATCCGATGGGATTGCCACCCCTCTTCCCCCCCCCCCCCCCCCCTTCGCGGGTCCTTCCGGGGGGCAAATCGCGTGCCGAT
>CAZJYH010001014.1:0-1594 GCA_964549365.1 uncultured Alphaproteobacteria bacterium | reverse complement strand
GCTGGAGAACATCGGCTTCTTCTGGGACATCAACGACTACGTCCACACCCGCTTCAACGCGGACCTGTACAGCAAGGGAGGCTACACATTCCGCAACGCCACGCGGTTCCGCGTGCGCGGCGTGATCGAGCAAAGCGATCTGAGCCTCACCTACGGACGCACGCGCGACGACGTTGACGCCGACTACACCGAGAGCTACATCGTGGACTACTCGCACCAGATGCCCGTGGGTCGCCGCGGACGCCTGGGCGGCTCGCTCCATTTCATGTCGCAGAATGCGATTCGCAACACGACGACGCGGCCGAACCTGAACGACGCCTACAACTCCGGCACCTCGCAGAACGTGACCTCGGATTTCTCCTACTCCACGTCGTGGAACTGGGGTTCGCTTTCTGCCGGCTACAACCGGACGCAGAACATCCTGAACAACAACCTGCTGCAGTCGGCGCCGCTGACGATCAACTTCCCGTCGATCAGCCCCTTCGCCTCGGCGCCGGAGGAAAGCCTGCTCTCTCGGCTCAACGTCTCGGTCGGCGGCAGCGTCTCGGTGCGCTCCGAGTTCGAGAAGCGCGACACGCTCCCCGGCGGCGGCTACCGCATCAACGACGAGCGCTACGGCAGCACGTTGCAGCCCACCATCAGCATCAGCCCGCGCCTGGGCTACGTGAACGTAACCCCCTCGATCTCGTACACCGGCAGCATCTTCACACGCCGCATCGTCAAGGAGGCGCGTGGCGACACGATCGGCACGTACTTCGTGCACGGCCTGCGCTACACCAACACGTACAGCGCCTCGCTCAGCCTTGCGACAAGCCTGTACGGCATCCTCCAACCCCGCATCCTCGGCATCAATGCCATCCGGCACACGCTTTCGCCGGTGCTGACGTTTTCGTACGCGCCGGACTTCGGCAAAAAGAACTTCGGGTACTACGACGAGTTCTTCAATCCGATCACCAACGCGGTGGAACGGTATTCGGTGTTCGAGCGCGACGCAAGCGTGGCCGCGGCGCCGGGCGGATTCCTGCAGCAGTTGGTGACGCTCCTGCTGCGCAACGAGTTCGAGATGAAGGTGGCGCAGGGTGATACGCTCCCGGACAGGAAGGTGCGGCTGCTGTCGCTGAGCCTGAGCACGAGCTACAACGCGGCGGCGCCGAACAATATCCGCTGGAGCCCGATCTCGGCGTCGGCCAACACGGAGCTTGGAACGATCGGCTACCTGAGCGGATCGGCGACGCTCGACATCTACGATCGCGACACGCTCGGCGCGACGGTGCCGTTCACGCTGCTGGAGCGCGGGCTGGGCCTGGTGCGGATGCAGAGCGCCAACATCAGCTTCGGCACGAACTTCAGCGATCAGGGGTTCACGACCGGGTCGACAAGGGCTGCCTCCGCTGCCGACTCGGCCGCCGCACGCCGTGCCCGTTTCGACTTCGAGCATGTCCCGTTCAACGACCGCGAGTTCTACGGCGAGGACGTGCGCGGCGATGCGAACTTCAGGGTGCCGTGGCAGATCGGCGTCACCGGCAGCTACACGATCACGCGCGACCGGTTCAACGAGATGCAGACCTCCTTCACGCTGAACACGACGTTCGGC
>CAZJYH010001013.1:0-1598 GCA_964549365.1 uncultured Alphaproteobacteria bacterium | reverse complement strand
GCGAGCGGAACTACGCCGTCAACTATCAGGACGGCAACCCGCAGACGTTCATCATCAACAACGTTCCGACCACGGTCCGCTCCAACGGTGCCAAGGGCGGCGCGTTCTTCATCGGTGACTCCAGCTCGATGGTGTTCGAGCTCTCGCGGTTTGTGGACAACTTCACCGCGATTCCGAACATCGCCGACGCAGACTACGTGAACGGTTCGGCTCTCTCGCAGGGTGGTGGTATCTATATGTCGACCACCTCGCCCGAGCTGACGATGCGCGACAACATCTGGATGCGCAACAACAAGTCCGGTCAGGGTGGTGCGATCTACGTTGCGGCGGTTGCGCTGCCGACGTCGGATCCATTCCTCTCGCCGAACCTGCTTGGCGACAGCGTCTTCTTCATCGCCAACAAGGCGGAGTACGACGGTGGTGCCATCTTCACGCAGCGCAACATGCGCGCCGATGCACGCTGGTTGACCAAGGTTCATCCGGAGCTTCCGGGTTCGCCGCTGATCGATCACCGTATTCTCTTCGACAACAACGCAGCCGGTCTGTCGGGCGGTGCCGTCACGATTGACAACCGCACCAACACGACGAACAGCCTTGCCCGCATGCAGCGTGTGCTCTTCAGCAACAACACTGCAGGCGACTCGGCTCATGTCGATGCCATCCGTCAGATCAAGCTGTTCAACCCGGTTGCCAGCCCGATTCGTCCGGGTAACGAGCACGGTGTCTACACCACGCTCGACGAGTATCACATGCCGGTGGTGAATCTCTCCACGGAGATCCTCGGTGGTGGTGCGGTGTTCGCCTACAACGGCAACACGAACTTCTTCCGTTCGGTTGAGTTCTTCCGTAACCTCGCCAAGGGTGGTAACGGTGGCGCGGTTTCGTTGGTCACGCCGGTGCGTGCCAACCGCTACTTCGTCTCCGACGGCGACGACGCCTTCGATTTCATCACGAATGGCCCGGTGCCGTTCTATGATGGTCCGGAGCCGGTTGATCAGCGTCAGATGTGCCGCTTCATTCAGAATGAGTCCCCTCGCGACCTGGTGAACCCGAACACGTTCAACCCGAACCCGGCTTCGACCCGCGCCACGCTGCTCGACCCGAACCGCAACTTCACGGGTCTTGGTGGTGCGCTGTACATCAACGATCGTCAGCCGCCGGGACCGAACCCGGGAACGCCGCGCTTCGACTCCGTCATCTGCCATCGCGTGCGGATGGAGCAGAATCGTGCATGGTCCGGTTCGGCCGTCTACTCGGACAACTACGAGTATCGCGTGTTGTTCAACAAGTCGCTGATCGCCGGCAACGTGGCCACGTCCGACGTGGGCCGTACCGTCGACTCGATCACGAACTACCGCACGTCGCCCGCAGCCGACAGCACCGCCGGTGCTCTCTTCTACGGTGACATCGAAGGTCCGACGCCGACGTATACGTATCACGTCAACGCCAACTCGATCTACGACAACGAAGCCCGCTTCCTCATTCGCGCACCGGATGTGCCGACGGGTTCGGTCGGCTTCGGTCAGAGCGGCGTCGACACGCTCCGCGGCAACTACTGGGGCCGCACAGAGGCGCCGGTAACGACGATCCTTCCGAGC
>CAZJYH010001012.1:0-1613 GCA_964549365.1 uncultured Alphaproteobacteria bacterium | reverse complement strand
GGAGCGTGGGGTGTAGGGGGAGGGGAATTCCGCAGCCGAGATCCCTCCGCTTCGCGTTCGGGATGACAGGCGGTGCAGAAGAAAAGAAGAGCGAGGAAGGAAGAACGGAGAAAGGCGTACGGAACCCAACGCGGCACCCCTACACCGATCCGTTCGCCGGACTTGTACATCTGAGTATACAGGCTCCGCCGGTGCCCGGGCCTCCGAGTCAACTCGGGGTCAACAGGGGGTCGCACGCTCAGATGGCTGTGTGGCGCGTGATCGCCCCCGTCGTGTCGGTCATCGGCTCGCAAATCGGTTCGCTCCGCCGGCTGCCCCTCCGTATGCGTACGCTGTGCGGTCACCCTGTCACGGTCTGTGCGCTCGTCCGGTTGCCCGCGTCGTCGTAGCCATACATCACACCACCGCCCGCGCCCTTCGCGTAACTCGTCAGGTGTCCCGTTACGTCGTAGGCTTCGGTCACCGTCGGCGCCGCGCTGATTGTGTTGCGCGAGCATCTGCCTGCTTGCGCTGTAGGTGAGCGCTTTCTTGAACGCAATATTCGAAGCCGAGCACCACTACTTATGGGATCTGACCTGTAAGTTTTTTCGCCGCGAAGATCAAAGCCTGTTGAAAGTTTTCCATGTTCACCTCTCTCAAAACCATAGATTCATCAACATGAATTGATGGGAATTCAATTTTCAGTCGATCCAATCCATCCTCTTGGCTAACTAGAGCCACGAACTTCTCTTGGTAGTAGATCTCCGCGAACACCTTTTCGTGTTCGGCGTCGCTAGCAATCGTTACGGCAAATTCCGCTGTCATCGACATCCTCTATATTAAGGTTCGAGAAATCCCATGAAATTCCATAGGGCGTCAAAGCGAGCACCTCGACCGTCCGGAGCATGTATATCCTGGCCGCCGAATCGATTCGGCTTCGATGCCTGACCAGGGCTCGTGACAATATCATCAAGAATATTCTGTCCCAATTGGTTGATTGCAGCAGGATTTCCTTTAACTGGCGGGAATGCGCTGCCGGGCCGACTGCCGTGCTTTTGAGCTGCCCGGCCAGCCTTTGTTAGCTCTCCACCTTTGTCAAGCGCCTTTCCTGCTTCCGAAAGTTCTCCTGCGCTTTTTATTGAGTTCCCAGGGCTCGATTGCAGCTCAGGGGAAGTCGGATTCGAAGGTCGTGGGCTCTCTACGGCAGCCGGCTTAGCTCTGTCTTCGCGAGCCATCATAACATAACCGGGCTTGCCTTTGGGCGCCGGTATGAAAAACGAAACAACAAACCAACGTGCCTCAACTATCTCATCGTCACTGGCAGCGTTGCCAAGCAGATGATGAGATGGGATGTTTGTCCTCCCCAATTGATGGTCAAGATCCGATCCCGCGACCTCGATCAAATCGAGGGGATTCGCTATCAAACGAACGAAGGCTTTCAGGCCCGGGATCAGTATGTCCCGCGGTGGGCCATACGTCGGTGAGTAGGCCCAATTTAGTATCGGACGCCGAAAATCGACGGGGTAATTGCCATTTAGGTTAGCATGCGGGTCTGATTCAGGTGCCGTGTATCCCCCGCTCAGCGCGTCCCCGAACGGATTCCACCATCCACGTACAAGAACTTCGCCAGCTAC
>CAZJYH010001011.1:1397-1614 GCA_964549365.1 uncultured Alphaproteobacteria bacterium | reverse complement strand
CAAGGATGCGGCGTCCGTCTGCTATCGCACCAAGACCATGGTCTTGCTCAACACCGTCGAGCCGGCGCTCAGACGATAGATGTAGTTGCCGCTTGCGACGGCCCTACCCTTCTCGTCCGTGCCGTTCCAGGCGACCGTATGCTGGCCTGCCTCGACAACGCCCTGTACGAGCGTCTTCACCAGATCACCCTTCGCGTCGTAGACCTGGAGCTTCAGT
>CAZJYH010001011.1:0-1387 GCA_964549365.1 uncultured Alphaproteobacteria bacterium | reverse complement strand
TCAGTGCACCGGTGCTCGGAGCATAGAAGCCGATCTCGGTCTGCTTCGCGAACGGATTCGGTACGTTGCTGGAGAGCGTGAAGCCACCAGCCACCGACGGAGCAACAGGATCGACATCCAAGAGCAGATCGTAAACGATCTTGAAGCCCTCGATGGTCGTCAGGTTGACCTTCACCCAGATCGAATCAGTCGTCTGAGTCACTTCGATGCCCGTGCCGGCCTGGAACTCGCCAGTCTTCATATTGATCTTGAACAGACCAGTATTCGTACTGTCGTTCCAGAACTGATCCTCGAAGAAGATCGAGCGCGGCGACTTGTAGGCATCAGCCTTCGACCAGCATGCAACCACCGGGTAGCGCGGGCTGCCGCCAGGAAGCTGGCCGGCCTGGAACGCGCCCTTCCATGCAATCTTGGTCCCCTGATCGGGGCCCGGATTGTCGGGGAAGATGTTCCGGAGGGTACCGTTGGTCGTCACCACCGTCCAACGTGCATCGAACACGTCTGTCGGAGGCTTCGGCGGAAGCTCGTACTCGCAGTACTGCGAATCGAGGTGGCCGAGGTTTGCCGACTCGTCGCCCGTCGTCGCACGCTGTGCAATACCGAACACCAGACGCTGGAAGGCATTGTTGCCGAAGTCAGAGTTGGTGTTGCGGATAATGACCGGCATGCTGAACAGGAGAACCTCGCTGACGGAGATCTCATAGGTCAACGTATCGGTGTTACCAGCCTTATCCTCGGCCAGTACCTTGATCTTCAGCTTGCCCTGCTGGTTCGGAACGGTTCCGTTGATAACCAACCGCACCGTATCCTCCTGTGCTCCGTTGATCTGCGCCGGGGTCACCGTGAATCCGGTGGCCGGCTCGATCACGCTGAGCTTCAGGGTGTCGCTGAACTTGATGCGCTCGAGATCACGATCGGTGACGAAGAGCGAATCGCTGTACGGCTTGTTCGCCTCCACGCACTGGATCGGCGGACGGCCGAACAGGCGCGGACGGTGGTTCGTGGAGTCAACCTCCATGATGTACGAACGAACGTCGGTCAGGCCGCCCTCGTCCTCAACCACGACCGTCACGATCTCCGGACCGCCGATGGCGTTGGTGTGCGGGGCGTCATTCAGACCCGGCGTGCCGTAGAGCAGACCCGAGTACGGGTTGATCTTCAGCCAGTCCGGAGTCGTCTTGCGACCGATATACAGCCCGGCTTCGGAATAGCATCCGTCGCGCGGGATATAGGCAGTGTCTGCGGTATTCGTACGGAGCGTTCCGTCGCTGTCCGCAACCTGCGTGCCCGCCTGATATGCAGCCGCGTTCAACGCATCGTTGCGATACAACAGCGTGAAGCGCAGACGCTGGTTGTAGTTCAAGTCAACCGCCTTGATTCGACGGAT
>CAZJYH010001010.1:0-1623 GCA_964549365.1 uncultured Alphaproteobacteria bacterium | reverse complement strand
AGCGAACCGGCGTTTCGTTGGCCAGCATCTTGATCGAAACGGTGCGCGGCGTATCCTCACCCTTCGGTCGGAACGTGAGCGAGATCTCCGTGCCGGCCGTGTTCACCAGGCACTCGTACGGCGTGCGCGAGCCTGAGACGCTGCGCCCGTTCACCGCGAGCAGCACGTCCCCCTCCTCGATGTTGACCCCCGGCGTCTCCAACGGCGAGCCATACTGGCTGCTCCAGACATCACCGCGCACGATGTGCCGCACCACCCAGCCGTCGGCATCGGCATCGTATTCGAGATCGGCGCCGAGGAAGCCCTGCGCATACGTCGGCGATTCGCGGTAGTCGCCCCCCATCTCGTAGGCGTGCGAAGTCCCGAGCTCACCGTGCATCTCCCAGATCAGATCGCTGAACTCCGAGCGCGTGCCGATCCTGTCGATCAGCGGCAGGTAGAGACGATAGACATTCTCCCAATCGATGCCGAGCATCCCCTCGGTCCAGAAGAAATCCCGCTGCAGGCGCCACGCCTCGCGGTACATCTGCGCCCACTCCTCCGGCGGCGTGATCGAGATGCGCGCGCGGGAGAGATCGATCCAGCCGCTGGTGACCCCGGCGTCGTCCGACGCCTTGTCGTCCAGCCGGGCGCCGGCGGCGAACACGCGCAGCCGCTTCCCCGAACGGTAGATCAACGTCTGCGCATCGCGCGACACGTCGAAGGCGCTGACGCGCTCGGCCACGGTCTCCAGCTTGCGCGACTCGAAGTCGTACGACTCCAGCTTCCCGGTGGCCGACTGATCGTCGCCGTTGCCGCCGGCGGCAAGGCTTACCATCACCGGCTGACTCAGGAAGGAGACCTTGCCGCGCGTGCCGATCACCTGCTCGTACTTCGCGTCCTTGGCGGGGAACGGGAGCACGCGCCGCGTGATGCCGTCGAAGTCGATCGACACCTCGACATCCTTCTTCTCCTTCTTCTCATCCATGCTCTCGGCGATCGAGGCATCTTCCTTGCGCGGCGCCTTGGGCTTGGCCTGGAACGGGTTGGGGAGATCGCGCCGCAGCGTGATCAGGTACGGCCGCATTCCGCGCGGGAAGCTGAGATGGAAGTGGAGATTGTCGTACACCGGATCGAACTCGCGATAGGAGAGGAAGTAGAGATACTTCCCTTCCGGGTCGAAGGCGGGGACGAGATCGTGCAGCACGGGATCGGTCACCGGGTGCTTCTCGCCGGTCTCCACGTTCGCGATCATCAGATACGATGTCTCCGGAGCGTTGGCGTGATTGTACGCAAGCCAGCGACCGTCGGGCGACCAGGCAAGCGCGTGGTCGTGCATGGTGCGGCTGCGATCGATCACCTTCATCGTGCGCGCCTCGAGGTCCACAACGATCACCTCGTTGCGATGGTTGCCGAACGCCACGCGGTCATGCTGCGGCGACACCACAAGGCTCACCGGTCGGCCGATGTCGAGCCCCTCGATCCGATCCTCCACCTCGGCGCGATCCTCGTGCAGGATCACCAGTTCCTCCTCACCGAAATGATCGCTCGTGGCAACCAGGCGCTTGCCGTCGTTCAGGTACTGAGCCAGACGATAACGCGCGCCGAACGGATCGCCCACCTGCAGCACCGGCCCCGCGAAAT
>CAZJYH010001009.1:0-1625 GCA_964549365.1 uncultured Alphaproteobacteria bacterium | reverse complement strand
GACACATTTTCTCGATCTCACGGCGCCGGCCAAAGGGTGGCGGAAGGAGTATGATTTCCGGAGCGCCTACGGTGCGCAACGGTACGATGTCGCCGCGCTGAAGGCGCTGTACGACGCGATTGCGTCCAACCCGACGGTGCGGCAACGGTTCATCACCTACTATCCGGTCAGCAGCCGCAACGGGAACGCCCTGACGACCGCCAACTGGCGCGGCTACCGGTGCGGCATCGCGAATTTCAGCGTCGCGGATTTTGTCGCTTGCTGCGAGGGGCGGTGAGGGGCGTGTGGCGTTCAACCGTGAGGCGACGTCGAACACAGGCCGCGCCTCAGCTGCATCGGCGCACACCGCACCGATGCGCGCGTGCGATGGGCTGCACCATCATCCGCGGATGATCGCCAGCACCAATTCGACGAGGATCAGGAGAATGATCACCAGTTCGAGCGTCTGGCTCTGAGCGGTCCGCACGCGATCGATGAGAAGACGGTAATGATTGTCGATGATGCCGAGCTTGCGGGAGATCGTCTGTTCCCATTCGAGCAGATAGAACCGCTTCGCGGCGGCGGCGTGAAGGCGTGCCAGATACAGGTCGCCGATCAGCTTCAGCGCGTTGTCCACACGCTCGGCGAGGATCGATGACTCGACCTGCAGTTCCGCAAGATCGTGCAGCGTCTTCCTGTACGGCGTGCGGAACGGAACGGACCATTCGGTCCGGTTGTGCAGGAGTTCGGCGACGGCGTCGATATGCTTGTCGATTTCCGCGTCGATGAAGCGGGCCTCGAGCAGTTCCACGTTGAGCAGTTCCAGCACGCTCACGGCGTCGTCATAGTCGCTGTCGTAGATAACCGCCGCATTCCAGTCGAGCAGGACGAGGTCGTTGGTGTAGTAGGAAATTCGGTGACCGAGCGCCTCCTCCTGCTGCGCGGCACTGAGCCCCTCGCTCTCGAATTGCAGTGCGTGCCCGAGCGCCGAACGATGCTGCCGGACCAGCTGCTCGCCGCTCAACTCCGGATTCAGACGTTCGAGCACGATCAGATAATAGTCCTCGGACAACGCCGACAACGACGGACGCACCACCGCGCTCTCGATTCGTTGCATCAGCGCTAAAACGCGATCGCGTGCGTCGTTCTCCAACGCACGCGCATGCAACGCGCGACTGATCGAGGGGAGTTCATCGATGTCCACGTTCCTGCCGTCACTCCCCAGAGGAAGACGATACGCAAGGCTGATCGCACCGAAATCGAACAGCGTGGCGCGCACGGTGCCCGAGGCCGCGTTGCCGGGCTCGACGTGGCCGCAGTCGAACTGCAGCGGGGGGCGCGCATACTGTAAATAGGAGGGCGTCTGTTTCTTGCGCGACAATGGCTGTGCCGGAGCCGACGAGATCAGCTGACGCACCTTGTCGAGCGCGATCTCGTAGCCGATATCGAACGCATAGAGCGCCACGATATGTCCTCGTGAAATCAACGTCATCGTCTTTTCTCTCAGGCAATGTGCCGCGGCGTCGACCCCCTCGGATCGGGTTTGCCGATGCATCGCAAATGTACGGCCGGCCGCGGCGCCGGCAACATATCGCATCCGAGCGGGCGTGCGCACCCTCGTTCGCGGCCGATCGCCGGGTGATCCC
>CAZJYH010001008.1:0-1629 GCA_964549365.1 uncultured Alphaproteobacteria bacterium | reverse complement strand
GTTGAAGGGGCGCTATGATTTCACGCGGACGATGTATGCCACGCTCACGGTCGAGAATCTGGCCGATCAACGATACGAGCTGTGGCGTGGATACGGCGAACGCGGCGTGTTTGTGGCGATCGGAGCGGGCATCTCCTACTGAGATGTCACGACTCTTGGGCCCGACATGGTTGCCGAACGCATGCGGTTCGCTTGTGGAAATGTGACGCGAGAGGTTCCGAAAATACGGTTCGCGCGAGCGACCGTATCTCCTCCAGAGACGCCGGGATGCGGACCGGAAGGGCATGCCTGTCCGCATCCACCCGGCGGAATGCGCCGAAACTCGAGGCCCTGACAGACGATGGAACGCTGCCGACGAACCGATTGACGACGAGGACCGTGATGGAGATCAACCGACACAGCGACGATATGCATGACGAGCCGCGTGACACCGATCAGCGCGGGCGAAACGCCGCGCCGACACGTCTGGCCGTGCCGACCTCGGCGGTCACTCGCGATGCGGCACGCCTTCGTTCGATGATGGTCAATGCCGGTGGTCGCTCGGCTGCCGACACGACCAAAGCGACGGACGAGAACGCGGGCGACAATGTCTCGATTGAGCCGGCGGCCACGCCCGGCTCGACCGGTGGGCAGCCCCGCCCAACTACGTTGCGCATGCCGCGACCCCAGGGGCGCAGCCTGCGTTCATTGATGGCCGATCCGTCGCGACGCGATGGCCTCGGCCGCACGCCTGAAACAACGCCGGCCGCAAACGTGCCGGTTGAAACGGGGATCGCGACGGCGCTCGACGCCGGGGTGCCGGTCTCCGAGACGATTACCGCGGTACGAGCCGAGCCGATCGAATCGGCGGCGGAGAACGCTCCAACACTCGATCCTGCCACAGCCCAAACATTCGCGGCCTCCACACAGAGCAGTGGCGGTGCGCGCAGGCATGATCGTGACGAGGCGCGGATTGCGACACAACCCTCCTACGAACACCGGTCAATGCCGACCGCCGATCCGGTTCGTCCGGCATCGGAGCGATCGGCGTACGTCCGTCCGGCAACCTCCCGCCTGCGTCGCGCGGGGCGTCCGGTGATGGCCACCGTTGCGGTGCTGGCCGGCACGGCGATCGGTGTCGGACTCTACGCTGGAGGGGGCGATCTTATCTCCGACATCTTCTCGCGACATGAGGAGGTGATGACCACCGATCCAAATCCCTCGGCCGTGACCGAGCGCCCCACTCCGGCGGAACAACCCGCCGTGGCGGCGCAAATGTCGGATTCAGTTGTTGTGATCGATGTGGAACATCCAACAGCAGGATCCCAGATGACCACCGGCCGGGCCGCAGAGGCCGCCGCAGATGGCCGTCCCACACCCGCCGAACCGGGCGTCTCGTCACCGGCGCCCGTGCCCCACGCGGTGGGCAGAGGCGCGCCCGCCGCCGCACCGGCAGCAGCACGCCGTACGGGCGGCGTCGTGGGCGGGGTTGCCGGATCGTCGAACGACGCGACACGCAATGCCGCGAACGACGGCGTGAATGCCGAGGCGCCAACGAAGCCGGCGCCGCCCTCCGGGGCTTCCAACACCGAGGAAACCGGCCGCGCGAATCGCTCCGCGCAGCCCGATCGTAGTTCCGGCGGCGCGGGT
>CAZJYH010001007.1:0-1633 GCA_964549365.1 uncultured Alphaproteobacteria bacterium | reverse complement strand
AACCGCCGCCGCCGGCCGCCGAAATTCCACCGAAGGAATATAAATCCAACGTTCCGCTACCGCTCCAGCCACCTGACCACCACATGCGCGCCGCAGAATTTCTCCAGACCGTCGCGGACATGCCAGTACCAGTTGACATCCTTGTCGGCCTCGTCGCCGAAGGACTCCACCGTGACGTCCGTCCCCGACTCCGTCTTCACCTCCTTGGTGCCGTCGGTTTTCGAGGTCACGTTTGTCGTCGTGCTGGACTTGCTCACCGTCTTGCGCGCGATCGCGAGCACCGTGTCGCCCCGGTGAAGGAACTGCCAACTGACGACCGCCGGGCCGTCGCGGCGCTCCCCCTCCAGAATGCCCGCGCGCTCGTTCATGTTCGTGACGCTGAACCCCTCGCTCGCGATCATCGCCGTCAGCTCGTCCAGGACCTGCGCCCGCGTCTTGCCCGTGCATCCCACCGCGTGTTGCTGCAGCGCGCTGAATCGCCTTGCGAGCGCCCCACAGCCCCCGCACAACAGAGGCGCGAGGATCGCCACGAGTAGAACAATGGGAGCGATGCGCGCGGGGCGGGTACCGATGTTGTACATAATGGAGCAACGATGCATGATGAAAGAACGATGCATGATGGAGGAACGATGTTGGTTCGAGGCGTTCCGACGCGATTCACCGGCACGAATGTACCGAGTCGAATCGTACATTCCAAGGGCATCGGCGATCGCGCGCGACGCCGGCGAAAATCCGCGTTCATCGCCGCGACGACACGTCGACAACCGAACGGCTCCCGTATGCTGCCCGCTTTGTGGCCGGTTCGACAAGATATGCGATCATTCCGAAAACGGACACACACCCATTGCACGACGGATGTATATTTGCGCGCCGCTGGATTATCCGACGAAACTCAGCGCGATCTCGCGCATGTATTGACCGCGGGATATAGTCCTCATTTTCCATTCCAGGGAGAGCATCATGTCGATCCGGAAATCTTTGATCAGCATGTTTTCAATCCAAACGCTCACGGCCCGGAGGCGCACGCCACGCAGGCTGAGCGCACCCGATGCCCCGCTCCGATTCCGTCGGCTTCGCCACGCCGCGGTGCTCGTCTCATCCGTCGCACTCACCCTGCTTATCGCCGCGGGGCAAAGCGGCTGCAGTGACACGTCCGCCAACCCCGGACCCTCGGACACGACCGCGAAGGTCGTGCGCCCCGGCGCCGGGAGCATCCTCCACCGCCGCTGGGTGAACCTGACCGACGCGGGAGCCGAGATCCCCGGCACCGAGAAGCTGGACACGGTCACCGTGATCTCCGCCTCGGCCTCCAAGTTCGGCCGCGACTCGGTGGTGCTCTTCAGCAAGGACGTGATGCTGTTCTCCGACGCTCTCCGATACGAACCGAACGGGGACGTATCCTACATCTCCACGTACCGGCTCACCGGCCCGGGGTTCAATCCGTACGTGCCCGAGGCGTGGATCGCGATGCCGTTCGGGAGCAAGGCGGCGGGCGTGGTGCGCAGCTACGACTCCTCGGCCGTGGTATCGGGTGAGGACGCCGGGTGCCGGCTGAAGGAAACCACGACGTACATCGGCCCCGACACCTTGAGCGTCCCGGCTCCGGGGACCGCCTGCATTCGCGTGCAGGTGG
>CAZJYH010001006.1:0-1640 GCA_964549365.1 uncultured Alphaproteobacteria bacterium | reverse complement strand
CGAACCAGTTGCAGACGATGATCGCCCGGTACCGTACGCTGGACGGCAACCCGCTGATTGCCGACACGGCGAGCGAGGAGATCATCCTGACGATCGATCAGCCCTACCAGAATCATAACGGCGGCTGCATCGCGTTCGGTCCGGACGGCTATCTGTACATCGGCATGGGAGACGGCGGTTCGGGAGGCGACCCGCAGAAGCACGGCCAGAACAGGGCATCCCTGCTCGGGAAGATCCTTCGGATCGATGTGCGCAGCAAGCAGGGGAATCTCGCCTATCGGATTCCGGAGGACAACCCGTTCGCCGGCAACACCGAGGGCTACCGTCAGGAGATCTACGCATACGGGATCCGCAACCCGTGGCGGTTCAGCTTCGATCCCGCCAACGGCCGCCTCTGGGCCGGCGACGTCGGCCAGGACAGATGGGAGGAGGTGGACATCATCGAGAAGGGGAAGAACTACGGGTGGAACACGATGGAGGCGACACACTGCTATCCGTCCGGCTCGAACTGCGACACCGCGGGGCTCGTACTTCCGATCTGGGAATATCCGCACGACTCCACCGGCGGAGTGTCGATCACCGGTGGCATGGTGTACCGCGGCACCGCCGCCCCGGCGCTCGTGGGGAAATATCTCTACGCCGACTACGGCAACGGAAAGATCTGGGCGATCACCTACGATTCGGTCACCCGGCGCGGCACCAATCAACTGGTGCGCAAGATCGGAAGCCCCATCTCCTCCTTCGCGGTCGACGTCGGCGGTGAGCTGCTGGTCTGCGGGTACGATGGGCGCATCTATCGGTTCTCGCAGACATCCGACGTCGAGCCCGGGGAGCCCGGCGATGCGGAGTCGGCCATCGGCTCGGTCGTGCCGAACCCGGCGACATCCACGGCGATGATCACCTATACGATCCGCCGCGAGGGACAGACGCGCATGACGCTGCATGACGCCATGGGACGTGAGGTGGCGACCCTTCTCGACGGGCGCGCATCGGCGGGCGAGCATCAGCTTCGCGTCGATTGCGCGACGTTGCCGGCCGCGACCTACTTCTGCCGCATGATCTCGAACGGTGTTGTTTCGATGGAACGGCTGGTGGTGGAACGATAACCGGAGATGTTCCCACGCCGCGATGGAGACTGCGGAGGCGCCGTGTTCGAACACGGCAACAATGGAACGGGGGATCGGCGGAATGTCCGTCGATCCCCCGTGTCGTTTCCGCGCATCTCGCGCTCAGCGATTTCGTGGCCTCAGCGGGCGATCACGACCTTCCCGGAGATGACGCCGCCGTCGGCTCGGACGCTGTAGATGTATTCGCCCGACGGGATGCCGGAGAGATCACACGCGACCGTGCGCACACCGGAGGGGAGCATCTCGTCGTGCAGCGGCCGCGCAACCGGGCGCCCGTCAAGGCCGACGATCTCGAGGGTCAGGCGCCCGGCGGTTGCGAGATCCAGCGTGAACGTCGCGGTCCGCGCGGTCGGGTTCGGCGCAACCGAGCACGACACCGAACGAAGCGGCAGGCGCGGCAGCGGATCGACGCCGCTCGAGAGGCCCCACTCGTTTAAGAGCGTGACGCCGCCGTCGACCAGGCCGATGATCAGGTTGACGTTGCGATCCACCGCCAGCTACACGATGGAGTTC
>CAZJYH010001005.1:0-1643 GCA_964549365.1 uncultured Alphaproteobacteria bacterium | reverse complement strand
GCCGCCGCCTCGAACCACGGCAAGTACACTAGAAACAGCAGACTCCATTTCGGCACTCGGAACATTGTGGCGCTGTGTATGCGTACGATGATCCGTTCAGGGCGGCTCGCTATCCCCGGCTTCCCGGCGCTCCAGCCCCTGTAACGCAACCGCGCCGTCCCGTACGCGGACGGCCGTCGCTCGCGGTTGCCGGTTGTTCACATAGACCCACGCACGTTCCCGGCGCAACCATTTCGAACGTGCCGCCCTGCTCATGCATGGCGGCAAGGGACCCTATTGTATAGTGGGAACGTATGAAGGATGAATTATGAAGGATGAATTATGAATGTGGAACCGACAGTGAGAGTCCGGAGGCGCGGTGCTCGCATTCTTCGGTCCTCAGCGCTTGGAACTCGTTTTCGGTGACTCCGGGCCCGGCTCCGACACGGTTTCGTATTCCGAATTTTTCATTCAGCATTTGCTCGCATAACGCTTCACGCTCAACGCATAACGCTCAATGATCACACATAGCATCATATCGATTCGCGTGCGGGGCCTCATCGTTGCCGCGCTCGCCGCGTGCTGCGCAACGAGCGCGCTCGCGCAGGAAAACGGCCGCGAGGGGATGCGCCTGCTCTATGTGGGCGCCGTCAACGTGGACTGCTTCGCCGACACCGTGTGGGGCACCATGGACGCGAACCTCAACACCCTGCCGAAGCTCATCGTCTGGGGACACGCCGATGCCGCGGCCGAGGAGGCGGCGAAACGCGACCAGCGCAAGCGCGACTCGCTCGACGCCTGCTCCAGCGCCGTGCCGCGCGGCAAACGCAGGACCCAGACGAAGATCAACTACCCCGGCTGGGACGGCATGACCGGGATCGTCTCGTTCGTGAACCTCAACGGCGACGGCTACACCGATCTCTTCCTGACGCTCTCCGGCTCCGTCGGCGACGGCCGCTCGCGCCGCGACACCGTCCGTCGACTGGTGATCTTCGGCGGCCACGGGCTGGACTCTTTGGCGACGCTGAACATCGGCGACGCGCCCCGCCTGCAGCGTGTTCCCTTCAACGCGATGGACCTGACCGTGGGGGAGGAGATCGCTCGCCCCGCGCGGCGCGATCTCTCCGGGCGCACCAGCTACGAGATCCTCCCGATCGACTTCGCGAACGCCGACCCGGACACCAACGGGATGCCGGGCGTGAGTGATGGCCGCTCGCCCGCGCTCTCGAGCCGCGCCGACCGGGGCGATCTCGGTCCCGCGCGCGACCTCTGGGCCGCGCCGAACCCCGCGCGCGACGTCGCGGACGTTCGCGCCGTCCGGCTGGAGGAGGGAACCTATCAGGTGGAGGTGGTGGCCGCGAACGGGGAGACCGTGCTGCGCCGTGATGCCGCCGTCCCCGCCTCCGGTGCGCTCGCCGGAACGTTCGACGTCTCCGGTCTGCCGGTCGGCTACTACACCGTCCGCCTCGCCCGCGCCGGCCACGCGGTCGGGACATATCCGCTGGTCGTGATGCGGTAAGAGAAGGATGAATTATGAAGGATGAATTATGAATTATGAATTATGAATGCGATGGTGAAACCTGGTTTCGACGCGGTTTCACATTCGACACACTTTGAACTTGGCACTTTGAACTTGGCACTTTGAACTTGGCACTTTGAACTTG
>CAZJYH010001004.1:0-1645 GCA_964549365.1 uncultured Alphaproteobacteria bacterium | reverse complement strand
GGTGATGTCGCGCGAGGAGCTGATCGATCACAACGAGGTGGCGCGCGTGTTCGAGCGGGCCGATCCGTTCCGCTCGGCCGAGGTGACCGTTGTGCAGGACTACAACGATGTGCAGATGCTCGCGAAGCAGACGAAGAAAGAGGAGCTGGTGAAGGTGCTGGACCGAAACGACTGGAACATCACGCGCGCCGCTGCCGAACTGGACATCGACCGCTCGACCCTGTCGAAGCAGATGAAGAACCTCGGCATCGAAAAGCCGAGGATGCGGCTCTGAGACACCCACGAACGCCCGGTTCGCCGCGCCGCGCAATCCATCCGGCGCGGTACCGCAATTTCAAACGCCGGACGAATCGCCGCACACGCGTCGGTCGTCCGGCGTCCATGTATTCAGCAGCACCGAATTCAGCAGCACCGTCCGCGGAACGTGGACCGTCAAGGTCCGTTGCGAACGGACGCCGCGCTACCTGTTGCGGCGCATCACCCCGAGGACACGCAATGCGATGAGCAGCACCACGGCACCGCCGACGGCAACGAAGAACCGCGGCCAGTTGAAGGAGTGCTCGTCCACGTTGTAGTGGAACAACTTCACCGCCAGCCACGAGCCGAGCCATGCCCCGACGATGCCGACGAGAATGTTCCAGATGCATCCCATCTGATCGCTTGTCTTCGCGATGATGCTCGCCAGCCACCCGATGATGGCTCCCATGATGAGAGTGCTGATAATCTCCATGATCGTGCTCCGTTTCAGATCGACGCAGGCTGCCGAACGGCAGCGATGTTGCGCCTAAGATAGTCGTTCGTCACGGCTCCCGGCTCCTCGACGCCGGTGGAACCACAATTGCAGACACATTGGGAACAACGCGCCGGACACCCGCGTCGTTAGAAACATTTGAGGCTTTACCCCGGCAGCGTACTTTTGCCCCCCATGAAGATACTGGTGATCAACTGGCAGGACTGGACAAATCCGCTCTCCGGAGGCGCCGAGACGCATCTGCGCGAGACGTTCCGGCGCGTCGCGGCGCTCGGGCATCAGGTGACGGTGTTCTGTTGCGGGTTTCCCGGCGCGCCGAGCGAGGAGACGGTGGACGGCATCAGGATTGTACGCCGCGGCGGACGCAACTCCTTCAACTTCGTCGTCCCGTTCTACTACCTCACGAAATTCCGGCACGAGGGTTTCGACGTCGTCGTCGACGACATCAACAAGATCCCGTTCTACACACCGCTCTACGTACGGCGTCCGCTCGTCGGGCTCAGCCACCACTTCTTCGGGAAGTCCATCTTCCTGGAGGCCGGCGCGATACGCGGCGCGTATGTCTTCTGGTCCGAGAAGCTCGTGGACTTCATCTACAAGCGTGTGCCGTTTCTCGTGGTGTCGCAGTCGACGCTCGACGAGTTTGTCGCGCGAGGATTCAACCGCGCGCACTTCACGCTGGCGATGAACTCGATCGACCACGAACGCCTCCGCCCCACGGGAGTGCCGAAGACCGCGCATCCCACCATCGGATACTTCGGGAGGTTGAAGAAGTACAAGAGTGTCGATCACGTGGTGCGCGCCTTCGCGCGCGTGCGTGATGCGGTGCCCGACGCGGAGCTGGTGATCATCGGCCGCGGCGATTTCCAGCCGGCGTTGGAAGCGCTCGCCGCG
>CAZJYH010001003.1:0-1653 GCA_964549365.1 uncultured Alphaproteobacteria bacterium | reverse complement strand
GCGCATGCGCCGATCCTGTGCATCGACCCGATGGACCGTACGCGTCGGCATGATGCCCGCCGTGCAACGACTGTTCCGTCCGTTTCCAAACTCCGTATGATTCGACTCCTTCGCCTTGTGATTTTCGCCGCGGCACTCATCGTGTCGGCGCCGCCGCTTCAGGCACAACGCTCCACGAAACCGCCGCGCACGACCACCGCGCCGACACGACCCGTCGCGGTGGTCAACGGTCAGCCGATTCCCTATGAGCGTTACACGTCGCTGTACAACGATCAGCTGAGCTATCAGCACCGCCTTGGCATGGTTGATACGGTCGATCAGAACACCGACGACCTGTTGATGCTGCGCCTTGTCGACGCCGAGCTGATCCGACAGGAGGCGGCCAAGCGCGGCATCGTCGTAACGCGCGACGAGGCCGTCAAGAGCCTGCTCCGCGACCCGCCGGACTTCATCCGCGAGCCGTTCATCGACGGCGCCGGCAAGTTTCACGACGACATCTTCAAGCAGGTGGTGCTGCATCCTGAGACGATCGCCCGCATGTCGCGCCCCGGTGTGGGCACCGACTCGATCGTCGCCCGATGGAAAGCGGATCTGGAGAAGGTGATCATCTTCGTGCAGGAGCAGGAGGTGCAGCGTCGGCTGGTGGACAAGCTGTACAACGACAAGCCGCTGACGCCCGCGAAGATCCGCGCGCGCTACTTCACGGAGAACACCCGATTCACCGGATCGTTCATCCGCATCCTTCACTCGACGATTCCGGACAGCCTTGTTCCGGTCACCGAGGAGGAGGCGCGCCGCTGGTACGATTCGCATCTGGACGACTATCGCTTCGGCAGCGCGCGACAACTGGCGTCGATCATCCTGCCGGTCGTGCCGCTTGCGAAGGATTCGGCGGCGCAGCATGCGCGCATCGCCGAGGTGCGCGATCGCGTATTGAATGTCCCCGTTGCCGGACGCGAGAAGGCCATCAACGATCTGGCGCGCAGCCTGCCGCCGAACCGCATGCCGGAGAACGCCATCAACCTGTTGCAGGTGCCGGAGGCCGCGCGCGACCCGCTGCGCAAGTCGAAGCCGGGCGACCTGATCGGCCCGTTCCGCATCGGCAATGAGGACGTGCTTCTTTTCGTGGAGGATACCGCCGCCACGCGCGACACGCTGCTGCGCGCACGGCATGTGCTGGTGAAGGTGCCGCCGACCGATACGGCCGAGGACCGCGCGACGCGCGACCTGCTGACTGCGCTCAAGGAGAAGATCATCGATGAGGATGTCTTCCTGCAGGCCGTGAAATTCTACAGCCAGGACGGCTCGGTCAGCCGCCAGGGAGATCTCGGGTTCTTCGGGCGCGGCGGCATGGTGAAGGAGTTCGAGGAGGCCGCCTTCAACGGCCCGGTCGGCAAGGTGATCGGCCCGGTGCACTCGCAGTTCGGGTACCATCTCATCTGGGTGAACGAACGGGTCACCACCGGCTACAAGATCCGCGAGCTGCGGTTCCCGTTCGGCGCCTCCGCCGAGGCGATGGAGGCGGCCCGGCGCGATGCGATGGCGTACGCCGCCGATATGCGCGCAGGGAAGGCCACGGACTCCAGCTTCTTCGCGTTGAAGAGCCGGTACCCGCGCACCGTTGCCGACACGTCGCTTGTGCGCAGGCTCGAC
>CAZJYH010001002.1:0-1656 GCA_964549365.1 uncultured Alphaproteobacteria bacterium | reverse complement strand
ATTGGTGAAGTAGATGGTGAGCTCATCGCCGCGGTTCATGCGCAGAACGATCGGGCGCGGGCGCTTGCCGTCGCGCAGCCGGACGTTGCCGGGCGCAAGCGGCTTGCTCTTGTCGATCGCCACGATGTCGCGCTGCAGCGCGTAGATCATGCCGGCGGGCTGCGCCGCGCCGAGGCGATTGTACATGTACACCTGATCGAGCGCCACCACGTGCGCGGTGATCTTCCGTTTCGGCGTCGTCTGCGCCGACGTACGCGCCACGGCAACTACCGCGAGCAGCGTAAGAATGGTACAGAAGGATCGCAAGGCGGTACCTACAACTGACATAATTGGTGCTCCCGTTCACCCGACGGCCCTCTCGGCCCGGGCAATTGTTCAACAAGCCATGAAATTGCTTCGGCCCCGGCCCATCGTCAGTATTCGGCGACCGCACGAAATCCTGTCGATGCCGGAGCGCCGGCGTCGTGACGATCGCGAAGGATCGCCGCCGACTTCGGCAGCGTGCGGATCGCGTGCACCGGATGGAGACCGGAACGCGCCTCGAACCGTCGGCGCAGCGCGCCGATGTTCGCATCCGCATGTCGGAAACAATGCCGCCGGGGATAGGAGCAGCATCGCCATCAATTGGGGAGGAGTTTTTCGGTGCGGGCACGTTCACCCCGCGACGATGCCGGCATGCAGCATGCCCGATCGGAATTCTCCGTCGCATCGGCGCGCGATTCGCTCCCCACATTCACGTGGGAGAACGACATGCCCGCATTCATTTTGCTTCGAAATAGTGTCTATTGAGGCGATGGGAGACCACGGATGGAGCATGCCACGGGGTGTACGGCCGCGCGAACGGCGCGAACGGACAAACCACGGTGCCGACCATGACGATTGGGACCATGTACGTTGCCATGTGATTGCATCGTCGGTCGACAAATCGGGACGACGCCCCACACAGGGAACGACATTCACGAAGCCGCATCGAATTCCGGGAGCGGGTTACCGGAAATTAAATGCGAGCCTCCGGTGACCGCGCGTACGGTCGCCTGGGAGTAACGAGAAACGGCTGATTTAACGAGGGGATTGGGAGAAACGGTCAACGCCGTACGACAGAGATCGAATGTTGCCTGGACTTTCGCGTCGCGTATGAGGATGCGCGATCACGTTGAGCAAATCGATTCGATCGGTGGCGAACTTCGTACACTTCCGTGACAAAACAAAATCATTTGTGGTATGATGCGAAAAAAAGACGCGCAACCTTTATCGTGCTGCGACATGTTGAGAGCGGTGTCTTTGTGGTGGGGTGAACGCTCGGCGTTCCTCGGCGTCCTCTGCGGTGGAATCGTGTTGGGCGCTTGTGGCGGGTGGCGAGTGGCGGATAGCGAGTCGTTCAAGGTGATGAGTGATGGGGTATGGGTGAGTAGTCGGGCGAGTCCGGAGAGCGTTGGTGGTTAGTGCTTGGTGCCTATCCCAGAATTGGTTATTCGAATGTCCGCATGTCATTGCGAGCGAAGCGAAGCAATCTCTCAGGTCGGCACGGCGCCTTCCGGAAGAGATTGCTTCGTCGCTCCGCTCCCGCAATGACCACGGCGTTTGGGTTCTGGGATAGACTCTAAGCCAGGTGCCGCCGTCCCGAATCACGTGCCGACGCCTTCCCTATCTCCCCAC
>CAZJYH010001001.1:0-1658 GCA_964549365.1 uncultured Alphaproteobacteria bacterium | reverse complement strand
AAAGCTGTACGGCACGTTCCTGATTGGTGTGCCGATGATCGCCGCCATCCATGCGGTGTGCTTCGCGCTCGATCCGGTGCTGTTTCCGTCGCTACGTCGGACCGAAGTGCGTTCGCCGACGTTCTGTGTCGGCCATGCCCGAAGCGGGACAACACATCTGCATCGATTGATGGCCGAAGATCCTCAGTTCAGCTATGTGCTGATGTATGAGATGTTCTTTCCTTCGCTTCTGGAGAAGCGCCTCTTACGTCTCATGTTCCGAGTCGACGAGAGGATCCTGCGTAGCCGCGTGCGGCGCAAGCTCGACGCGATCGAAGAGCGCGCCTTCGCCGAGACCAACGATATGCACAAGACCGGGTTCTTCGTCCCGGAGGAGGACGATTTTCTGCTGACCTGGTCGCTGAGTTCGGGCTTCTGGATCGTCTTGTTCCCGTTCATGGGCGAGGTGGACTTCTACCATGTCGACCGATGGAGCGCCCGCAAGCGCCGGCGCGTGATGGGCTTCTACAAGGAGGGTGTGCGCCGCCAGACGGCCTTGAACAAAGGGGGAATCCACCTGAGCAAGAATCCTACGTTCTGCGGGCGCGTGGAGGCTCTCATCGAGACGTTTCCCGACGCGAGATTCGTTGTGCCGATGCGCAACCCATACGAGACGATCCCGAGTCTGCTCAAGATGATGCAGACGGAGTGGCGCCTGCGTGGCCACGACGACCAATTGATCCGAAACTCCTTGCGGGTTCTTGCCGACCAATCCTTTGATGCCTACGAGCATCCGCTCGAGGTACTGGCGAAACATCCCGCCACCCGCTCGTGTGTGATCGACTACCGAGATCTCGTGAGTGACCCTGGGATCACCCTGCGCCGCATTTACAACGAGCTCGAACTCGCGCTCGGATCGGCGACCGCCGAAGCGATCGACTCCGCGCAACGCCAAGCCCACGAGTCGGCGCATCGCTACAACCTCGCAGAGTTCGGCCTTGACCCGCACGAGATTCACACCCGGCTGGCCGCCCTTTTCGAGCGGTTCAACTGGGCCGGCTTAGACACCGAAGGAGAGAACGCACATGTCAGCTGAGTCCGGCGCGACCACGCTGCGCGCGGCCTGGAACGACCTGATCGACCGGCTCGGTCGGGCGCGGGACGCAATCGACTCTCCAGATCTGCATGCGCCCCCAGAAACCGAGCGAGGGCTCGCAGAGGGTTATCGCTATCTGCTCGGCTTCGCGTTCGGCGCCATCGAACGTGCCTTCGGCGAAGACCCCGCATTCCCATACTTCCGGCGCGCCATTCAGCCGGTCGACAAGGCGACTATCGACAACCCCGACGCCATGTACCTGTCGGCTGCGATCGACGGTGACCAGACTTACCGAGTACGGGGGAGGCTGTCGCCCAACGCGCCTCAGTACGTCATCTTCGAGGCACACAGTGCCTACGCAGGTGACTCGGGCTCGTTGGCCGAACTCAGCCCCGCGGTGCGTGCCATCACCGGATCGCTCGACAGTCCCGACCTCGTTGTTGCGCACAACGGTCAGTTCGAGATTCTCGTCGGCCCGTCACGACCGGCCGGCTTCACGGGTAACTTCATCGCCACCCATGACGCGACGGCCGACGGCACCATTGCCGCGTGGGGGCTGAACGGCAAACTCCTTTCCACATTC
>CAZJYH010001000.1:0-1662 GCA_964549365.1 uncultured Alphaproteobacteria bacterium | reverse complement strand
TTGGATCTCGCAGGGCTGCTTCGTGCGCTCGAACGGGAGGAGGGGGAGGCCGTCGAGTTGCTGCGCGAGCTGGGCGCCGAGCCGCAGCCGGACGCCCCGACGTTCAGCGCCGTCACCCGACGCGGCGGGCTGTACCTGGTGGCGCCGTCGATCGCGGATCTGAACCTGCCCGCGCACTTCGAGGAATGCGGTCTTCCCGTCACACCGCTGCTGCTGGCATTGCTGGCACAGTGCGCCGGGCCCGAGGCGGCGACCTCCGCCGTTGGTGATCGTGCCGTGCGCTTCCTCGCGGGCATGCGCGACCTCTCGGCAAAGGAGATCCCGGCCATCGCAGCGGACGCCGCAGGGATCGAGCGGATCGGCGACGAGCTGGGGGCGTTGTACGAGACGCTCCGCGCCGGGCTCGCGCCGTATCAGCGTGGACGACATGCGCAGGACGTCGCCGCGGACTTCATCGGCACCGAGGCATCGACCGTGCCGCATCCTATCGCCGAACGTCTGTGGCCGATCAGCTCGCTCGTGCTGCGACACTTCGCGGCGCGGCTCGGGGCCTTCGCCGAAAGCACCCCGGCGTATCTGCGAAAGAACCTGCTGGAGTCGCCGGCGCATGTGGAGGCTGGAGCCGAAACGATCAGCGTTCGATTCATGGGCGTGCCGCTCGGCATGGTGCTGCGCATGGCCGGGTTCGATCGTACCGAGGCCGTGTTGCCATGGCTCGGCGGGCGGCGGCTGTCGTTCCGTTTCGAACAGTAGGCGCAGGTCTTCAGCCTGCGCTCCGACATCATTTGTGTTCGCCCCGAGTTGACTCGGGGCGCTGCGGCCGGCCGGGTCGCGGAGTCAACTCCGCGACAACATGACGGGAATTACGAATGACGAATTTGAAATGTGAAACCACGGTGGCAATCCGGGCCGGTCGCGGAGTCAACTCGGCGACTACGTCATGGGTGTTCGCCCCGAGTTGACTCGGGGCGCGGGCGACACAGCTTGGCGCCGACGCAGCGACAACCGCACTTTCGGTTTCACATTCAGCATTTCCAATTTTCAATTCCACTTGGAACCGTACACCGACACGAACGAACATCTTCGCGACGAGCTTCGGCGCATCGACATGCTGCTGGAACGAGCGATCGCGCAGTTCCGGGGCAGCATCCGCCAACGGGGGGATTCTCCATACGCGGGACTGTACATCTCCGACGCCGAGGCCGACGGACTGTTGGAGACGCCGGCGCCCGCCGACGGCGGTGAGCGTGTGGTGGAGCTGAACGGGGCGATCGGCACGCTCACGGCCGAGATTGCCGCGCGCCTTGAGCAGAGCCGGCTTGCGGGCGTTCCGCTGCGCACGCTCCACCTTGCCGAGGCGTTCGGCCTGGGACGACGCGAGCTGGACGCGATCATGCTCGCGTTCGCGCCGGAGATCGACGTCCGCTATCAGAAGCTGTACGCCTATGTGCAGGACGACGTGTTGCGCAAGCGGCCGACCGTCGAGCTTGCGCTTCGCCTGCTCTGTGAGGATGAGATGGAGCGCATCGCCGCGCGGCGGCTGTTCAGCGACGTCTCGCCGCTTTTTGCCATACCGCTGTTGACGCGCCACGAGGACCCGTCGGACCGCCCCGCCCCGCTGCTGAACACGACGCTGAAACTGGAGGAGCGGGTGGTGGAGTT
>CAZJYH010000999.1:936-1695 GCA_964549365.1 uncultured Alphaproteobacteria bacterium | reverse complement strand
CCCATGATCCCACCGTACTCCGTTGATACCTGTCAACGTTTTCCGGGACGACACATCGCCCACCCACCACCCTTCACGAGCGTCCAGCTACCAGCGTCCAGCCACTCGCGAGCATAACTCGTAACCCATCACCCAACACCTATAACCTTCTCCCCTCGTATCTTTGTCCGCTTCACGTGAATGATTCCGGATGATTATGGCGCCCGCGCTCAACACAACCGTACTGTATCGGATCGCTCTCTGGATGCTGGCCATCGCATTGCTCGTGCTGCTGTTCAACTGCGCCGCAGGCGCGGGCGATCGCACCGACTCCGGCAAGGGTGATCCTTCGAAGGGGACCCCGCCGGGGGGAGCCTACACGCCGGAGCGCCCGATGCGCCTGGTGCTGGGCGGCTCCGAGGCGCGCGACAGCGCGGCGGTGATCACCGAGTTCTATGTCGATCAGGCGCTGCGCGCCGCGCTGGACTCGGTTCCCGCGGCTCGCTACGTCACGATCAACTACCGCGACTCCCTCGCCGACGTCTTCGTGCGCGAGGGGAAGAAGGGGATCCCGCTCGATGAGCTTGGGCATCGTCTGAATCTGGACGGCGTGATCTTCACGCGCATCGCCCGATTCAGCTCCGCGCTCGCGGTGGAGACCCGCATCGTGGATCCGGTGAGCGGTCGCGTGCTCTTCCGCGATCTCAGCTTCAGCATCATCCGCTACCGCGACACCGCCGGCACGATGTTCCTCGGCCCCACGCTTTACGACGCCGTGCG
>CAZJYH010000999.1:0-926 GCA_964549365.1 uncultured Alphaproteobacteria bacterium | reverse complement strand
ATGTCCGCCCGGATCAGCCAGGCGATCCTGATCGATCTGCGCAAGCGTGTCTTCCTGCACACGCAGCGGCTGAGTCTGGAGTTCCACGAGTCGTACACGTCCGGTCGCATCATCTCGCGCCAGACCAGCGACCTCGACTCGATCCGCGACACCGCCGGCACGATGTTCCTCGGCCCCACGCTTTACGACGCCGTGCGCAAGTCCGTCGGACGGTACTTCGGCATGCCGCATCTGGCCGAGCTGCCGGTGGCCACCGAGCCGCTGGTGATCATCAACGCGGAGATCCCCTCCGATCCCGCGCTGCGCCAGCTGCGCGCGCAACGCCAGACCTTCAGTACGAAGGTCGTGATGGCGTTCGGCGAGCTCGCGCGATTGAACTTTCCGGAGCTGGTCGGCTTCGACTACGAGTCGCGCCGCGAGCTGATGCGCACCGTCGGCATCGGCGGCGTGGACGACTACATGCCGATGTCGGCCCTCGAGCGCCAGGCGCTCTACAACGTCGGCATCGATCGATTCGTGACCTCGAAGGTGAGCATCGACCGCGACTCGATTCTCCTTCGCGTCGAGCTGCGGTTCGTCACATCGCGAACCACCGACTCGTTGATCGACGCGCAGGAGCGCCGGTATCCGCTCTCGAAGTTCGAGTCCACGAAGGCGGAGGAGGAATTCGTGATCGCGATGATCGATCAGGCCGAGCCGCTCTTCGCCCGCGAGGCAGGACGCCTGCAGGCCGCCTACGCGGCGACGCGCAAGGCGGCCGTGCCGCCGGTGCAACGTTGAGGGGCGGCGCTCCTCAGGAACATCGCAAAGCCCTGGAGCGTTGCGAGACAAATGGCGCACATGTGCGCTGTTCCTGAGCAAGGAACAACCTGGGTCTTCGCGAGGAGGAGCGAAGCGACGACGTGGCGATCTCGCCGGGTTTGCAG
>CAZJYH010000998.1:0-1696 GCA_964549365.1 uncultured Alphaproteobacteria bacterium | reverse complement strand
AGTTCACGACCGAGGCGCACATCGAGCGCGGCTTCATGCTGCGTGACCTGCTCGGCGATGCCGCCGGGCGCCTGGAGATCAGCTTCTACGCCGACATCTACAACCTGTTCAACGCAACGGGTCCGGTCGGCGTGCGCCTCTCTCGCGCCCCGGGCGGCTCGCGCTACTCGATCACCGGCAGCCCCGATTATGACGGTTCGGCAATGAACCGCAAGATCGGCGACTTCATCGCAACGCCGCACTATCGTGACGTTGTCCCCGAGCGCCCGGAGACGTGGGACGTGCAGCAGTACGACCGCTTCGGCACCCGCTTCTACAATCCGTATGCGGACTCCAACCTCGACGGTGTGGTGACGCAGGCGGAGCGCTACGAGGGATACCAGCGGTATATCTCGACGATCCAGACCCTGCGTGGTTCGTATCAGACCCCGCGCACGGTGTCGGTCGGCTTCCGTATTCGCTTCTGATGTGCCCGGCTTCCCACGGCCCCGGAGTTGATCGGGGCCGAGGGAGGGCCGCCTCGCGAGATGAAAACTTTACTACTTAGAGGATAGAGAACATGAATCTCCAAACCGTTACCAAGGGAATCCTGGTGCTGCTGGCGGCCTTCGTGCTGCTGGCGATGCCTCCCGCGGCGATCGGCGGAACCGCTGAGAAGGGGAAAAAGGAGCAGAAGGACGAGAAGAAGGGGGACGAGAAGGGACGCAGTGTGCAGCGTGTACCGCGGAGCGCTTACGAGGTGCTTCAGAACAAGGTCTCGAAGATCGAGTTCTACACATCCAACTACGGAATCTTCGGTCTGAACGTCGCGGCCAACCGCGCCGGCGGCATCTGGCCGCGTGGATCGAGCAACGCGTACATCTTCGGCGGCGGCATCTGGTTCGGCTGCAAGAAGATCCGCGGCGAGGACACCAACAAGCTCTGCGTGATCGGCTACAACCCGAACTCCGGAGCCTCGTGGATGGTGCCGGGGCCGATCATGGGCGACAACCTGCAGAAGCAGCCGCTCGATGAAACGCCCGACGGCATCAACAAGAACCGCCTGTACTTCGCGTCGGACTACAACAAGTTCACCGGCGAGCCGTTCGACAAGGCCGACGTCTCCGGCCCGTACTGGCCGATCTGGGATGCGAGCGAAGCCGACGTGCTGAAGAACGACCGCTACTTCGGCTACTACATCGAGAACACCAACGATCGTAACCGCGCCACGTATCAAAAGGGCCCGGCGATGATCTCGCAGGAAGACATCTTCTCGATCTATCGCGACACCGATCTCGGCAAGTACGAGAAGATCTCGCGCGATACGGCGAAGAAGAAGGGCTATCCGATCGGCATCCAGGTGGAGCAGACGATCTATACCTGGGGCTTCGGCACCTACGGCAACTTCCTGTTCATCAAGTACAACATCATCAACCGCTCGGGCGAGAATCTTCTCAACTGCTTCATGGCCCCCGCGCTCGACATGGACATCGGCAATGCCGGCAACGACCATGCCACGATCGCCATCCCGAGCAAGGACGAGGATACGTTGAACCTGGCGATCCAGTGGTCGGAGTCCGAGGCCGGCAAGAAGTTCGGCTACATCGGCTTCGACTTCCTCGAGAGCCCGGCCGTCGATGATCGCGGATTCGTCCGCCATGACAAGCGCGTCTTCACCGGCAAGGAGCAGGTGGGCCTGAGCGTGTTCCAGAACTGG
>CAZJYH010000997.1:222-1696 GCA_964549365.1 uncultured Alphaproteobacteria bacterium | reverse complement strand
GCCATCGACGCCTTCTTCCGCGTACCCCGCCGCAGAGCGGCGGCCTTGCCGTGGGAAGCTGCAGGCACCCCAGGCAGTGCGCATCCCTCAAGCTGAGACACCCGGATCCGCGACATCATCCCGGATCTCTTTCGGTCTACTGGCTCCGCACCGTGAAGAAGAGGATCGTCATCACCACCGAGGCACCGACCACCACCGCGGGCTCCAGCACCTTCGACCAGAACCCGCCGCCGGAAGCCGGGGGCGGCACCCCGCGCGCGAAGTCGTACCCGGAGCCGTCCAGCGTCGGCAACGCGGCGCTCGGCACCGTGTCGCGAGCGACCACCGTGATCGTCCGGGCCGTGCCCGCGGCCGCCTTCGAGCGATGCACCGCGCTCAGCTGCAGCGTCGAGGTCCGTTCCAGGTGCTCGTCGTCGCCGTCGATCGCGCCGTAGACCACGCCGATCGATCGGAGGGCGAGCGTGAGCGCGGCCGTGGAATCACAGGCCAGCACACTCACGCCGTGCGCCTCGGCCGATGCCGGAAGCGCATTCTCCACCACCCACGAGGCGGGGTGGCGGATCACCTCGACGCAGAGGGCCGAGCCCGTTGCCGACTGCATCAGGGCCGAATCGCATGCGGCCCGCGCGCACGTCGAGAGCATCTCCAGGTTCGTCGGCGGCATCGCCACGCTCGTCGTCGTCGGCTGCGCGCGCAGCGCTCCCGAGGCCGACAGCAGGAAGAGTGCCGCGGCCGCGAATTGTAACGCGTGGAGCCGACCGACGTGTACGGGGTTCCGATTCATGAAGAAGGGGGCCGGCCGTGATCGCCGGGATCGATATCGAGGCAGCGGCGCGGCATCGCGCCCGCCCGTGCGACAGCCTGCAAAGCTACGATCCCCGGCGCGGTTTCCGCGAGGGGGAAATCGAGTGCTACAAAGCGAAACGTCGAAAAAAACGGTTGACTGAACGAAGGGCGAGTCCTATCTTTGCAGGCTCGTAACGGATTAACGTTCATATAAGTTCCTATGCCTCAGCATAAGTCAGCAGAGAAGCGAGTTCGCCAGACGGAGCGTCGGCGTGCGCACAACCGGTACTACAAGGTGATGATGCGCAATGCGCTGAAGTCCGTCAAGGCCGCCGCCTCGAAGGAAGCGCTTGTTGAGGAGATCCGCAAGGCCACGCGCATTCTGGATCGCCTGGCAACCAAGGGGTTGATCCACAAGAACTTCGCGGCCAACCGCAAGTCGCAGATGGCGCGCATGGTGGCCGCGCACGATTCGAAGTAGAGCGCAGCCTCGAGAGCGCGCCGCTTCGGCACGGAAGATTCCTGCACCCGTAGCTCAATTGGATAGAGCATCTGACTACGGATCAGAAGGTTTGGGGTTCGAATCCCTACGGGTCCGCAAAGTGGGAAGGCCTCCGAAGACCGGGGGCCTTTTCCTTGGTACATGCCTGTGTGCGCCCGTTCATTCTCGCCATGGATCTGGGCCATC
>CAZJYH010000997.1:0-212 GCA_964549365.1 uncultured Alphaproteobacteria bacterium | reverse complement strand
GTTAGGGACGAGCTTCCAGGTGTGCCGATACGGTCGCGGTACTCACCAACCTGTCGATTCGAAAGGCCGTGCCGCGAAGGTAGGATCATGGCCGGCGCATTACTGTCGTCTTGACGTGACCGAGTTGTCCCACCGGTAATGCGGTCGAGCACACGGTCCGCGTGATGACCGGACCGTGTATATCGTGCGGAACGTGTCGGCGAAGCCCGGGG
>CAZJYH010000996.1:0-1697 GCA_964549365.1 uncultured Alphaproteobacteria bacterium | reverse complement strand
CCAACACCTGAATCTGCAGGCGGTCGGCCGGGTAATCGAGTTCGCAGACGGACGTGATGAGGCGCTCGACCACGTACATCTCGTTGTAGAGCGGCAACTGTACCGTCACCCTGGGGAGTGCGCCGGTCACGTCGTCCACTTCGGGATCGTGCGGGCGCAATCGGGCATAGTGGAATACCATGGAGAAGCCGTGCAGCCCGAAAACGAACAGCACGCACAACGCGCAGATATAAACGATGAGAAGAGCTACGTCCATTCCGATGATAGTGCAAATCGCTCGATCGGGGGAAACCTCTGTCCTGACGGTACATGCCTGAACGATGCCGCCTGCGAGCGGGCCCGCGCGGCCGTGTTGCCGTTACCAGTCCGCGACGGCGGCGTTCAACAGTTCTTCCGTCAGTTTCTCCAGCGCGTCGTGGATCGCCTTGTTCTCGCCGGCAAGTCCCTGGTCGACGAGATACTGCGAACGTCCCTGAACGGTGCGATCCTTGAACACCTCGCGCTTCTTCACGTTGTCGAAGAACGTGGCGCGGACCTCGATATGGACACCGCGCACGGTTTCGTACTCGGTGCCGGAAAGATTCAATCGCTCGTTGGTGCGGATCGTCGTGATCGTCGCCTCCAGCCGCGAGTCCGCGCCGGAGGCATCCACCACGCGGAGCGTGTTGTCGTCGCGAAAGCGCCGCACCAGCAGATCTGTCAGATCCTGGCGGATCGTGCCGCGGCCGAAGCCGCTGATGTCGTCCGACGGTTCGATGCCGATGGTATGCAGATGTGCCGGCGCCGACCCCGTTCTGAACGAGTAGCAGCCGGCGCACGCATGAAGCGTGCAAGCGGCCATCGCGCAGGCCGCCACGATGCCGGCGTTCGCGATGCCGGCGTTCGCGACGCGTCCCCGTCGGGCCGACGATCGGTGCGTCGGGGAACCGGCGTTCGGCGCATCGGCGCGATGGATGTTCGCTTCGTGTCGGCTCATGCTCGATGTCTCGGTCGGCACGCGGTGATTCCGCGCCCGACGCCGATTATTCCGTTGTCAGCTTGTAGTCCACCAGCTTTCGGTACAGCGTTCGTTCGCTGATGCCGAGCGCGGCGGCGGCGGCGCGGCGGTTCCCGTTGTAGCGCTTCAGTGCGATCTCGATCATCATGCGCTCCAGTTTGTCGAGGCGAAGATCATCGAGCTCCTCCAACGCTCCGTCGATCCCCCGCGGAGGCGCGGGGAGCGCCGGCAGTGGGGGGGGCGTAGGCGCGGCCTCCGTCGCCGCGAGCGCCTTCAGCAGGATCTGCTTCATCGTCCCCACCTCGTTCCGCAGGTCGATCAGCGCGCCGAAGATCAGCTCGCGCTCGGCCTGCTCCGGTGTGCGCCCGGCGAGATGGATCAGGGCGTTGGGGTTCTCCGGCATCGGCTCGCGGTAGTGCAGGTCCAGGTGCTTGTAGACCTTTTCCTCGGTGATCTTCTCGCCGCGTTCGAGCGTGACCACCAGTTCCACGAAGTTCTTCAGCTCGCGAATGTTCCCCGGCCACGCGTACGTGGTCAGCAGATCCAACGCCTCCGGCGGGATTCCGCCGAATGGAATCTTCAGCCGCGTGGCCACCTGGAACGCGAAGTGCGCAACGAGCAGCGGGATGTCCTCGCGGCGTTCGCGCAGCGGTGGAATGCGCATCTGCGCCGATCGCAGCCGGTAGTACAGATCGCGCCG
>CAZJYH010000995.1:0-1698 GCA_964549365.1 uncultured Alphaproteobacteria bacterium | reverse complement strand
ACGCCGCGCTCGGCGGCGATCTCCAGGCCGCGGCGGCCTTCGTACTCGAACAGCTCCAGCATCCCGCCCCCCTCGGTCACCAGTGCCCACTCGGTGAGCACGCCCGCCGGTATCACAACGGTGGCCTCCACGCCGCTGCCGGCAAGCTCCGCGCGCAGCGCGCGCGTGAACCCGACGGCGGCGTGCTTCGCGGCCACGTACGCAGCGTTGGCCGGATACCCGATCTTTCCCGCGATCGAGGCGATGTTGATGATGTGACCGGAGCCCTGCGCGCGCATTTGCGCCACGGCCGGCCCGCATGTGTACCAGAGCGCGAACGCGTTCACGCGAAAGATGCTCTCGATCTGTTCGCTCGGAGTATCCTCGATCGAGGCGAAGTGGCCGCGCCCCGCGTTGTTGACGAGCACATCCAGGCGGCCGAACCGCTCGATCGCCGCCATGATCGCGGCCTCCGCTTCCGAGCGGACCGAGACGTCGCAGCCGATCGACTCAACGATGCCGCCGAGGCTCGCGGCTTCGGCCGCAACCGCGCGCAGGCGGTCCCTGCGGCGCGCGACGATGACAAGTCGTGCGCCGCGCCGCGCGAGCGCCAACGCGATCGAGCGCCCGAGGCCGGAGCTTGCTCCCGTCACCAACGCGACGGTACTGTCGGAGTGCTGCATGCGATCTTTCTTCCTGTTGTAGATTATGGGCCGCCCATCCCCGATGCGCGCTCACGTCTCGTGAGCGATCGTGCTTCAATCAATGTCATACAAACCATGATGCGAAACAGTCTTCTCCTTCTGCTTGCACTGGGCCTGTGCGCCTGCAACGGCGGCTC
Source organism: uncultured Alphaproteobacteria bacterium (assembly GCA_964549365.1). Lineage (GTDB taxonomy): Bacteria > Bacteroidota > Ignavibacteria > OLB7 > OLB7 > JAFDZV01. Next base: position 878 of record CAZJYH010000995.1, on the reverse strand, counting down.
CGAACGGACGCCGGCGAGATCGGAGGGCGCAGGCAATGGGGCCGATACCGCTGCCGCGCATTCAACCGCGCCCGCTCATGATTCGGCGGCTGCTCCCACCCCTTCCACCGGCGCTCCGCGCCGTTTCGGACACAAGAGCGGCGTGGTGAAGATGAGGAGCCAGGGAGGGACCTCGATGACGAGCACCATGTACTTCGATGATTTCGGCGCAAAGATGTCGACGGAGACCGATATCCACGACAGCCTGAACGGCAAGCCGTTGACGATCTCCAACATCAGCGTTCTGCGCGACGGCGTCAGCGTGTTGTACGATCCGCTGAAGAAAGTAGGGCGCCGCACTGCCTCGCCCGACGCGGCGATGAACTACTACCCTCGCTTCGACGCGCTCTCGGCGCAGGAGCGGACGCAGATCGCATACAAGCCGCTCGGCAAGCGGACGATCGCGGGGAAGGAGTGCGAGGGGCACTCCTTCGACCGGAACTCCATCGTGCTCAGGGTGTGGACCTGGAACGGGATCCCGCTGCGCACCGAGTCACAGTTTTCACCGTCGCAGTCGCTGGTGATGGAGGCCGAGTCGATCGACCTGGATGCTCAGGTCTCCGCCGACAAGTTCGACGTCCCCGCCGGGGTGAGCCTTACGAACGCGCCGTAAGTCGGCGTCGATACGAAGATGGTAGACGATTGCCGGCGTCATCGGAGCACCACGCTCACTCGATGACGCCGGCTGCGTATCGCGTCGTGCCGGCCGGGCACTGAGGCCGAGTGCCGACGCGGCGGCTACGGTGCAGCCGGATCGACCACGGAGCCGCCCAGCGTCAGGCGGGCGCCGATGAACGCTTCGCGGCCTTCGAGCGGACCCCAGACGATGCTCCCGTCCG
>CAZJYH010000994.1:0-1698 GCA_964549365.1 uncultured Alphaproteobacteria bacterium | reverse complement strand
GAGAGTCGCGTTCAGCGCATCGTTCACGGGGAGTTCGATGCGGATTCCGACCGGGTGGTCGAAACCCTGCACGCTGCAATTCATGGGGTCCTGTTGTCTTGCGCCGATCGTCAATGTTGGTCGAGGGAGATCGAGGCGTTGCGTGATGCTTCCCGGCAATTGACGTGGTTGTGATTCACGTCCACTGTGGGCCATCTCGACCGGAAATCACCGAGAAGCCGCAAAGGCCGCGAAGCCTGTCCGTCAAATGCCGATCCGTTATGCATTTCTCAGTACCGGACCAGCGCCCATGATCCTTCGGCCCTCACATTTCCGCATCCTGCGTTTTGCCTTCGGACTTCCGCCGCGACTCTTCCTTCCTCGCTCTTCTATCCTTCTTCTAGTGCCTGAAGTGTCGCATCCCGGTGAGCACCATGGCGATGTCGTTGGCGTCGGCGGCGTCGATCACCTCCTGGTCGCGCACGGAGCCGCCGGGCTGGATCACCGCGCGGGCGCCGGCGGCGACGGCTTCGAGCAGGCCGTCGGCGAAGGGGAAGAACGCGTCGGACGCCACGGCGCAGCCGCCCAGGTCGAGTCCGGCCGCCTCGGCCTTGCGCGCGGCGATCATCGCCGAATCCACTCGCGACATCTGTCCCGCGCCGATACCCAGCGTGCGGTCGGCCCCGGCGTAGACGATGGCGTTGCTCTTGACATGCTTCGCGATGCGCCACGCGAAGAGCAGCGCGCGCATCTCTTCCGGCGTCGGCTGCCGCTTCGTGACTGCGCGCAGCGCGTCGGCATCGAACAGCCGGTCATCCGACGTCTGCGCCAGCAGGCCTCCGGCGACGGACTTCAGCTCCACGCCGAATGACCTGCGCAGCGCGTCGTAATCCACCTTGATCAGGCGTCGGTCGCGTTTGCGGCAGAGCAGTTCCAGCGTCTCCGGCGGGAAGTCCGGTGCGATCACCACCTCGGTGAAGATCTCGTTGATCGCCATGGCGGCGGCGATGTCGAGCGGACGCGTCAGCGCGATGATGCCGCCGAACGGTGACTTCGTGTCGGTTGCGAACGCCTTGTTCCACGCCTCGAAGAGCGTCGCGCCGCTCGCCACTCCGCACGGGTTCGTATGCTTGATGATCGCCACGGTCGGCTCGTCGTCGGCACCGGTGAACTCGAGCGCCAGCTTCGCCGCGGCGTCGATGTCCACGATGTTGTTGTAGCTCAGCTCCTTGCCGTGCAGCTGCCGGAATATCTCCGGGAATCCGCCATACAGCGCCGCCTCCTGATGGGGGTTCTCGCCGTACCGCAGCGGCTGCGCGAGCGGGAGGGAGGTGGTGTAGATTCCGCCGAACGCCGGCGCCGGGCTCCCATCCGTAACCTCGCCGTTCGAAGTTGTTCCGCCGGCCCGCGCCGCGTCCGCCGATGGTGTCTCCGGCGTGCGAACTCCGAGCTTCGAAGCGAAGTAGACGGCCACAACGGAATCGTAGGTGGCCGTGTGCATGAAGGCCTCGGCGGCGAGCGCGAGCCGCGTGGTGTCGCTGAGCGTCATGTCGCCGGAGCGCAACTCGGCCAGGATGGAGGCATAGCGGTTCGGACTCGTGACGACGGCGGTGAAGCGGTAGTTCTTGGCCGACGAGCGGACCATCGCAGGCCCGCCGATGTCGATCTGCTCGACGATCTGCTCGTGCGTGGCGTCGGGCGTCTTCATCGTCGCCTCGA
>CAZJYH010000993.1:0-1702 GCA_964549365.1 uncultured Alphaproteobacteria bacterium | reverse complement strand
CCCCATGCGTTCGAGCACGAGGCGCGACAGCTCGTCGGTGTTGGAGATATCCGGTTCGTGCTTCAGCGTGCCGTTCAACACGAGCACGTTCAAGGCATGCGCGGCGGGCATGTCGCAATCGCCGCAAGGCTTCTGCTTGTACATGGATGTTCCTGGTTCGTCTGAGTGATCGGGGCCGCTCGGCTCTGCACCGGCAATTCCGTCCGCGGTGCCGGCTATTCCCCGCCGTACCGAATGTCACAGCCTGCGCCGGCGCAGAACGGGCACACCCGCGAGATTACCGCCGAGCCGCGCGCGCCGGCGTACAGCGAACCGCAGACCATACGTCGTCGACTGAACAGACCTTGGACTGCGAGTATCCTCGCTCCGATGCGGCGCGCGAAATATCGTGGTACGAGATCGCCGTGCGAGCGCGCGTCCCTTTCTTCGGCCAGGCCAGCCAGAGCGCCACCGCACCGATCCGGCCGATCACCGCGTCGATCCCCAGCTCCAACTCCTCCGCATCGGCCACGAACCAGATCGCCATGTCGCAACTGCCGCCGCGCCCCGGCACGAGGCGCGCGCCCTCCGGCAGATCGCCCAGCAGTTCCGCGAAATGATCGGGGGCGTCGATCGCGGCCACGCTCATCCCCTCACGGATGCCGAACTTCACCGCGAGCGGCTTCGTGTGGTACACCTCCATGATCGACCGAGGCGCGCGCACCACCTCGGGGGGGCACAGCGCCGCCTGCTCGATCACTCCGCCGATCTCCTCCCAGGTCGTGAACAGTCCGCCGGGCACAGCCTCGCGCACGCGCTCCCGCTTCTCCGGCAGGCCGCCCACGAAGACGATCGGCACGGCGCGGGTGCGCGGGCTCATGCGAACCTGCAAGGCTACGTCGCGGCCGTTCATCGGCAGGCGCGAAAGGTCGATCACCAGAACGTCCGGCGGGTCCGCGCGCATTGCCCGGAAGGTGGCCGTACTGATCGGGCGCTCGTCGTGCTCGACGTTGTAGCCCATGCTCCGCAATCGCTCCGCCCGCTCGGCTGCCTCGTCGGCCTTCCAGTGAATGAGTTGAACGCGGATCATCATGCTGTGGGTCGATTCATCGTATGCGTCGGCACTGCCTACCCGGGATCCACCGTCATCACGCGCCAGACGATGCGCGGACCGCGCTCACCGTCGGCAAGCACGAACAGATCGCGGCCGCGCTCGCTGTACGTCTCCCCGGCGAGCGTATAGGTCATCGCCCAGCGATACGTTGCAACGGCTGTCGTGCCGACCACGTCGATCGAGTGATCCGAGTGCTCGAACGCGTCGATCCGAGCGGCCTCCAGAAACGCACGATCGCCGGCAACTCCCTCCGTGCGCCCGCGCGAACGCACGAGGAAATCCGGTCCCCGCACCACCACGTCGTCATCGTAGAAGGCGTTCAACGCGTCGGCGTCGCAACGCAGCCACGCGGACATGATCCCCTCGACAACCTCGCGGACGCGGGCCTCCGGTTCGGCCGGACGCGTCGTATCGGCATCATCCATCACGGTCCTCCGGAATGAAAATGCGGCGCGCCATGCGCCGCGATTGCAGAGACGCCGAGATACCGGCCCAACACCATCGGGCGGTTTCTCACCGGCGCGACCTCACGCCGTGCTGCGCAGCAGCATCTGAATCACATACTTGTCCGCTCGATGTTCGGCCACCATGTCGGCGGTGAGCATCAGC
>CAZJYH010000992.1:274-1706 GCA_964549365.1 uncultured Alphaproteobacteria bacterium | reverse complement strand
GGCCCCCGGGCGTCTGCACCTCGCCGGTATGCATTCGGCTGCTCAGGAATGTACCCGAACAGATGACGACGGCATGGCATCGAAAGGCGCGACCGTCCTGAAGTTGAACGCCGTGCACAGCGCCACCGTCGAGAACCACATCGTCGACGAGACCCTCCACGATCTCCAGTCCGTCGATCTCCAACAATCGCGCCTGGGCATAACGGGGATAGAGATCCTTATCGTTCTGAGACCTCGGCGACCACATCGCCGGACCCTTTGACCGACCCAGCATTTTGAACTGAATACCCGAGCGATCGGCCAATCGTCCCATCTCCCCACCCAGTGCGTCGATCTCACAGACAAGCTGCCCCTTTGCCATGCCGCCAACCGCCGGATTACACGAAAGTCGACCGATCGCCCCGACATCAGCGGTGACCAAGGCTGCAGCGCATCCCATGCGGGCAGCAGCGGAAGCCGCCTCGATGCCGGCATGGCCTCCGCCAATTACTATGATGTCGTATCGTTTCACGAAATAGCGACTCTTTTACGAATCAAACACGGTCACGCCGATCGGCGCAGGTAGCGTGTATCACACCAGATGCACATCGAGGTGGCCCAGCCGCGCGTTCCGGCTACGCCAGATTTCGATCCATTCAGATTCGAAATACCGAACGATCCCACCACATCGCTACAGTTCCGGGGACGCACCCACCACCACCGTGCACATCACTTCTCGCGCGAGTCACGCAAAGACGTGTTCCACGTGGAACACACCTACTTCCCGATGCAGAATGCCGAGAAGATCGTACGCAGAACATCCTCGCTCGCGATCTCCCCGGTGAGATGACCAAGGGGCTCCAATAGCCCCCGAAGGTCGGCCGCCAACAGCTCCGTCTCGCCCACAGAAACATAACGCACATCGGAGAGCATCCCCTCCAATTTCCGCAACTCGTGATGCTGCCGATCGTTCACCAAGGCAACCGCCTCGGACAACGCCGTACGGTATTCCGCGACCAACGGGTCAAGCAACGCCAACACCGACGACGGCTCCCGGATCGAACACCAAACCCCTTCCCTTCCCGCCGGGGAAACCAGATCGCTCTTCGTAAAAACAACGTGCACGGAGCTGCCCGGCAATTCCAACCGGCAGGCTTCCGCCGCCCTTCTCTCTTCCTCGACGGCGTCAGCAACCGAACCGTCGATCAAATAGAGGACATGATCGGCCAGGCCCGCCACCGAACGGGCGCGTGCGATACCCTCGGCCTCGATGAGATCCGGCGCCTCGCGCAATCCGGCGGTATCCACCAGACGAAACTGCACACCATCATGCGTCACCCGCTCCTCGACATAGTCCCGCGTCGTCCCTGGAGTAGCACTCACCAACGCACGGGCATACCCGACCAGCACGTTGAACAGGTCTTCATCGCGCTCCCGGCGGTCAATCAGCAAA
>CAZJYH010000992.1:0-264 GCA_964549365.1 uncultured Alphaproteobacteria bacterium | reverse complement strand
GTTGAACAGGCTCGACGTCCCCGCGTTCGGACGGCCAAGCAACACAACCCGCGGCCCCTGCCGCAATCGGTTCCCCGCCTGATAGGAACGCAACCACCGCGAGACGAAATCGCGGAGATCTCCGATCAAGGCGCCCACCTCCTCCACCGATGCGAAGGCGTAACCATCCTGAACGAAGTCCAATTCCAACTCCAACAGCGCAAGCAGCCGCAACAGTCGCGACCGGAGTTCATCAAGCTGCACGCGAAGATCGCCATGCAATTG
>CAZJYH010000991.1:0-1707 GCA_964549365.1 uncultured Alphaproteobacteria bacterium | reverse complement strand
ACCCAATGCGTCAGGAATTTTCATTGCCTGAACCATCCGTTGCGCGAGCATCGCATTGAAGACGCCGTCCGTTTTCCCTCCTGTTTCGAATTTCCTGCCGGGTCGCGATTATGCTGAACTGATCGTGGCCGTGTTGGGACCGAGCCCCCTCCGTGCGCAAGCGTGCGGAGGGGGTATATTATTGCCGCGTCCACATTCGCCGAATCCCCCGGCGAGATCCTGAACATCGGGATATTTCCGCCTCGCCGTCAGGCCCGGTACTGCTCGTCGCTCACCTTCTCCAGCCAGTCCACCGTTCCGCCGTCGAGCTTCTCCTGCACCGCGATGTGCGCCACCGCGGTGGTTGCCGTGGCTCCGTGCCAGTGCTTTTCCCCCGGCGGAAACCAGATCACGTCGCCGGGGCGTATCTCCTCCACCGCGCCGCCGTCGCGCTGCGCCCAGCCGAGTCCGGAGGTCACGATGAGCGTCTGCCCCAGCGGGTGCGTGTGCCACGCGGTGCGTGCGCCCGGCTCGAACGTGACGAGCACGCCGACGCCGCGCGCGGGAGCCTCCGCCTCGAAGAGCGGATCCACCCGCACCGTCCCGGTGAAATATTCCTCCGGTCCCTTCCCGGAAGGGCGGGAGCCGTTTCGTATGATATTCATCTTGTGTCCCGTTGATTGAGAACGCGATCCTTGCGTGCCGTACCACGAAAGGGTGGCAGCGAAAGGGGTGGGATGACACCGACGAACATAGCCAATCGGCGGGCGGTTCTCGCGATTTTTGTGATGGGGAGGGTGGCAAGAACCGGGATCGACGCTCTCCAGGAGGTGTCTCTCCCGCCTGCCGTATCGGTCGGAGGGATGTTGATTCATCGGAGCACGTGTCGCCGGATGCCCGTTTCTTTGCAGCCATGCGACGTACGTGTCTGCGAGCGATCACGTTGGAATCTTCCACGCGGCCATGAACGCATACCGACGCCGTCGCCTACGGAGGAATCGCGCTGTCCTGGGCTTCACCGAGGTCGATGCCATCTACACGCGGGCAATCGACACCGTGATATTTGCAAAGCTGGAAAATAGAATGCAGGATCGTCGAGGTGCGCAATCGGTCAACTGTCGAAAAGCGTAACAATTCGGCAGTCGGAAGAGAGCCTCCTCGGAATCGTGATGCGCTATAGCCGATCAATTCGATCCTGCGAAACGGGATATTGGTAAATGCGTCGGAGGAGAATCGATTTGTTGGACTGTTGATGCGCCTTGCAATTTTTCTGGGAACGGAGAAGGTGGTTTCTGAATTGCTGGACATGCGGGCTCCGACAGCCTCTCGCAGAGGGGATGTCGTGTTGCTTGAGGTTGATATTCGCTTGTTGCTGGCCCATCAATACTATCTAGATATAACATCTGACGACATTGAAAATGCGCTTCGAAATGGAAGGGCTCCGAATGAAATACTTGGGGAGTACGGCTATGTTCTGACATTCGATGATATGCCGACGAATTCGTTCATCGTCGTCGATGAGCATCGCATGGCGAATTTTTGGAGCGAGGTAGATAGGCGATTATGACGGGTGTCTACGTAATGCCTCGCGTGAGAAGCTTCATGACAAACTTCGGTACCGAGCATGTATCACTAAGATCCTATCCGAGAATAGCATTCCGGCCGTCATTGCAAGACAAATGGCGCAGGTGTGCGCTGTTCCTGGGCAAGGAACAACCGGGGTCTTCG
>CAZJYH010000990.1:1365-1708 GCA_964549365.1 uncultured Alphaproteobacteria bacterium | reverse complement strand
GGCGAGCCGTCTTCCGCGAGAAGCTCGTCCATCTCCTCGGCATCGGCATCGAGGCCAAGCCCGAGGCCATGCAGCAGGGTCGCCCGCATGAACCCGTCGCGGTCCTGGCAGGACTCGATGGCGGTGCCGCCGTGGAACAGGGCGCGAGGCGCCGCGAGCCACGCTACCGGATCGTGCGCGATGCCCTCGCGCTCGAACCGCGCCCCGGTGTCTGCGGCGACGATCGCCAGCCGGCGCAGGCGGCGCTCCGACGTGACGACCGGCATGTCGTCGATACGGTCGGCTCCCAGCGGATCGACGTCCTGCTGAAAAGTGTTGGTCGTCCGGAAGACTTCCGGCAGGC
>CAZJYH010000990.1:0-1355 GCA_964549365.1 uncultured Alphaproteobacteria bacterium | reverse complement strand
ACTTAGCCACGTCCATGACGGCATGGTGCATTGCGTTCTCCTCGATTGTGTCGGCGATGTCCCCCAGACAGACGCCAAAACGCGGCGTCGCTCCACTTATGTCGGTATTTCTAGACATATTGCAATGCACCAACATCCAGAATGGTGGTAAACCGAACGTGAATGCCGCTCGACCCATGTCGATAATGCCGCTATTGTGGACATATGGAAGCGTCACACGCCGTCCGCATGTTCGCCGCGCTGGGTCAGGAAACGCGGCTCGCCGCCTTCCGCCGCATGCAGGCAGCGGGCAGCAGCGGCATCGCGGCGGGCGATCTGGCGCGCGACCTGGGCGTGCCACACAACACCCTCTCCGCGCATCTGGCCATCCTCGTGAACGCGGGACTGGTCGCCAGCGAGCGACAGAGCCGGTCGATCATCTACCGGATCACCGAACGGGCGGCGCAGGGTCTCGCCGCATTCCTCGTCGGCTAAGCGCGTCTAACGCGGTGACTTGCCAACCTGCCATCGCCGAGCGAATATCGAAGCAGCCGCAGACGGCTTGAGACAACGGCTGCCGCGAGGCCGCGCCGGGCCTGAGAATCCCGTCGCGGCCGCTCGCTCCTAGCGTTGGTCCTCGATCTGCTCGCGAGATGGCGGACCCAACGGCGACCGGAGAACGGTGTCGATCGCATGCTGAAGCCTAGCCGCACCCTGCAGGTCGCCGGAGCGATCAAGCAGCGCCAACGCCATCCTCATCAGACTCACCGCAGTCGCGCTTTCATCGGACACTTCTTCTCCTCCCGCCTGTGACGAGCTCAGAACGAAGGCTTCGTCAATGGCGAGGCTCCGGCGGCCGCGTCCCGCATACGCTCCCACGAGACTTTCGCCGAAGAGCCCTCGAACAGCATTAGCCGCACTTGGCCGCTCGCCGCCTCGTCGAACGCGGATACTATGTACGGCAACCTGCCGCCGCCTCGCCCTCGCGCGCATTCCGCATCTCCCGCCGTGCACCACACGGCTCCGTCGCGGTAGAGCGACGCCTTCGGAACGGTCGGATTGCCGTAACGCTGGGCCAGGTCGCTCCGGAAGCGTGCCGACGTCCGTCCCGCAAGCGGAGCGCGGTAGACGACGCCCTCAACGATGCCGCCGCCCGGCGTCGGATGCAGCCTGACCTCCAGACGCTCCTCGCCCTTTCGACCGTCCCAACCGCCAAGGCCGTCCGGAGCTCCGGTCACGAACTGGCCGCGCTGGCGCGCCAGGACCTTCTGCACGGTCTTCTTCCAGCTGTCGTCGCGGTATGGCTCGAGCGACCATCCTCCTCCACGCAGGATCCGCTCCGCGTCGGCCGCCGCCATGCCGGGCGTCAGCCCCGC
>CAZJYH010000989.1:0-1708 GCA_964549365.1 uncultured Alphaproteobacteria bacterium | reverse complement strand
ACTGCCCGTAAAGGGCTATATGAATCCGCAGGATATCAATTTTTCACAGCGGACCGTTAGTGCGAATGTCTTGGAATATGCTGCGGCCATGGAATCAGGAGAACGGGTTTGGAACGCACCGATAAGAGTTATGGCGCGCGATGGCAGATGGGTGACCTATGATAATAGGCGATTGCTTGCTGCGCTAATGGCAGATGAGCGGCGCATCCCAGTTGAGATAGTGCAGCCTGATGGGTTAACGTTCGTAAAGGGGGAGGTGGCGTCATGGGAGAATGCGTTCCAGATTCGCTTGAACGATGGACGCAATGTGCGAAATGGTGGAGCAGTCCCAAACGCAGGGACACCCAATGAGCCTATAATCTTACCGAAGAGGAGCAGATAATGCCGTTGTCGTTGCTTTGGGCTAGTCGGAAGTGTCCCATTTTTAACGGAGTGATGTTTTCTGACGGGAGCGCTGAGCATGTCGCGCCCGACGACATGCCTAGACCTCGCGGAGTCCGGTATTTGGTCAAAGATGGTGAAGATTTTATCGAGAATTTTGATCCCACTTACATGACTCACATATTTGTCGCTTGCGAGGTCAGGTATACTGAAATGGGTGTTGTCGTACTTGCTGGCGAAGGCGGCCATGGTAGCGATGGGTTCGTGGCTGTCACCGATCTATTGAATGAAATCCGCTGGTTGGCTTTTTTCGATTTCTCCAATCCATTTGTTTCTGTCCGAATATCTGGAGATGAGGTCGTGGCTGAGAATAATCTGGGCGAGTTTTGGTTCTTTCCATTGGATAATCCTGCTCAAGTTAGGGTGGAGACGTCTCGTCGTCAATAGAGGAAGCATCTCGATAGCGTTGAAAGTAGCGCCATATCGAAATCGAAATAGCACTTTGAGCTTTCGAAGGAGATGTCGCGGCGTACGTTCGATCTCAGTGTGTTTATCGGCCGACGGCCGATACTTCATGGCCAGGCTGAGCGATACGCTTAGCTGGACTTTGTCCAATCGAGAGTAGGAAGAAAGAACAAGAACGGGTGGAATAAGCACGTACCAACAACTTCACTCGAGGTACGGATGCTTAGACTACCCGCCGTTTGTGCAACGGCGATCTTAGCATTTGCCCCGCTGTTCTGCAAGCGTGTCTTTCGATATGCCGAGACACTGCTTCTCGGGGCGATCCTGGCACCGGCACAACGTACCGTCACCGCCTGCCTGCGCGTGGAGCGCCGCCCGAACGTCAACCGCTGGACGATCGCGACCTACACCTACGACGCCCTCGGCAACCGCGTGCGGAGCGAGCTGGTGAACCACTTCCCCGTGGCCACCGGGACGCTGAAGAAGACGTTCTACGTCACCGACGCGGCCGGCACCGTGATGGCGATCTACGAGGTGAACTGCGAGGGGGCGACCTGCGACACTGCGCTCGTCGAGATCCCGATCTACGGCCTGGAGCGCGAGGGGGCGTGGATGCCGCAGGGGGTGACGCCGGGCGCCGCGCCGACCGACAGCGTCTACACCCGCGCGCTCGGGACGAAGTTCTACGAGCTGAAGGACCACCTGGGGAACGTGCGCGCCGTCATAACGGACCGCAAGCTCTCCGACGTCCCCGGCGGAACGCCGAGCGCGTTCCGCGCGGAGATCCTCCGCTACAGCAACCTCTATCCGTTCGGCATGGAGCAGCCCGGCCGCTACTACGCCGGCACCCCCTACCGCTACG
>CAZJYH010000988.1:891-1721 GCA_964549365.1 uncultured Alphaproteobacteria bacterium | reverse complement strand
ATTCGACGGATCGAGTCGAGGAGCTGCGGGTTGTAATCGTAGTCCTCCTTGGCACCCGGCAGGGTTGCCGGGCCGGCGACCGGCTGCAGCTGCGGCGCAACGTTCACGCGAACGCGAAGGTCACGCTTGTTCTGGCCGGTGTGTCCGTCGTTCGCCACGATCGTGAAGATCGTATCGAGGTTGAACACATCGTTCGCCTGCGCCGGGTTGCGCAGGATACCCTGCGGTCCGACTGCCTCGAGCGAGTCGATTCGGATGTGCAGACGACCGGTACGCGTCAACAACGCGCCCTGATCGATCACGTTGCCGAGCGTATCGCGCAGATAACGATCGGCCATCCAGATCGGGCGGATCTCGCGTGCATCATCGACGCCGACCTGCGGGTTGTTGTCGACGAAGCTGCGATCGGTGAAGACGAATCCGTAGGTGGTACGTCCGTAGCGGAAGTCCCAACCTTCGACATCGGCATCTGCGTCCTCCTTCTCATCGTCCGTGTTCACGTCGTAGTCGAAACGGAGCTTGTTGGTCAGGTTGGCCAACGGCACACCGTTGCCGCCCGGCGGGCAGAACACGACGTCACCCGTGAAGTTCGGCGGCGTATCCTGCACGAAGATGCGCAGACGATACGTGGTCGTCGAAGCACCACCCACATCAACCGTATCCTGCTGGAGGTACCGGGCATTGACCGGATCGTACACCTGGCAGTTGAAGTACGGCGGGTACAGATAGATGTACCGTGCGATGATCGTGTCGGCAGGACGAAGCGAGTCGGCCAGTGCCTTCAACGAATCGATCGTACGCTGGCTCGGCGGGTAGTTCGAGACCTTCAG
>CAZJYH010000988.1:0-881 GCA_964549365.1 uncultured Alphaproteobacteria bacterium | reverse complement strand
ACAACGTCCGGGTTGTGCGGGTTACCGTAGAAGTGGAGGAAGCCCCACGCGCTGTCACGCTTGCCCGGCGCCGACGGGAAGACCGTGTCGGCCTTCAGCCACGATGCCAGACGGATCTGACGAGGATCACGCGAGACCGTCGTCGTGCCGTTCGAGGACTCGACCAGCGGCGACCACTCATATCGCAGACCGGTATAACGGTCAGGGAAGAAGAGCGAGCGCGGATCGTAGAACCCGTTCGGATCGATCGCCGTGTAGTCGAAGATCCGGGACGTGTCGAGACCCGTGTTGTCGCTGATGTAGTTCGTATCCTCTTCGAGGAAGCGGCTGTTACGGAGCTCGATCGGTTGACGAGCCTGCAGGCTGTCGTACTGACCGAACAACGTCGGCGCCTGAACGCTGTTGCCGAGCGTGTCGATGCTGAACTGCAGACCGCGGAAGCGAGCCTCGTCCAAGACCTGGATCAGCGGACGATCCGCATCCCAGAGCAGCGTACGAGAGATCACCCAGATGCGGTCGCCCGTCTTCACCGGCAGTGCGCGATAGCGCTCACCGGCGTAGATGTCGGCGAAGTTCACACCGTTCGGACGGTTCACATACGTGAAGCCGTTGCCACCGAGTTCCAGGTTCGCGGCGGTGACGCTGCCACCATAACGGCGGCCCGAGATCATCACCGAATCCTCATAACGAGCCGCCATGAAGCGCGCGGCCTTGAGGCTGTCCAGATGCGTCGGCAGGCTCGGGAACTCGGCGAGAGCACCCGGCTGCTCGAGATAGTAACGCGGCGTCAGCTGGTACAACTGGCCGATCGAGAACTCGGCGCGCTCTTCACGCGAACGACGCTCGATCACGAGACACCCGAGGAGGCGCATGAACCAGCC
>CAZJYH010000987.1:0-1727 GCA_964549365.1 uncultured Alphaproteobacteria bacterium | reverse complement strand
GGTTGTTTCGATCGCCGCAAGCATGATGGATGAGATGTATGCAGGAGGATGCGCGTCGAGCGCTTGGAGGCGACGCAGGGCATGCCCTGCGTCCTTCAATGAACCGGGCGACTCCGGTCATGCAGGCATGAACCTCGGTCGCCCTGGCAAAGGTCATCGACAGCGGATGCTATCGGCTATAGACGCGAGCCCGCGCCCCGGCCACCGGGAGGCTGTCGCGATAGGTGATCTCGATGCGGCGCGCATTGTCGTCGTCGAGCGCCGTGAGCACCACGTCGTACCGTGTGGGCGGGAGGATCGGATCGGCGTTCTCGGCCCATTCGATCAGCTTGATCGCATCCGGATCGGCGACGACGTCGTACAGGCCGGCCTCCACCAGCTCCGCCTCCTTGTCGATCCGGTACAGGTCGATGTGATACACCGCGATCGGGCCCCCGACTTCGCGCATGCCGCCGTATTGATTCACGATGGTATACGTTGGGCTGGAGACGATCTCATCCACGTTCAACCCCTGGCATATCCCCTTGATGAACTCCGTCTTTCCGGCGCCCAGGTCACCATAAAAGGCCACAACATCGCCGATGTTGAGGCGCTCGGCAAAGTCTATGCCGAGCTGGAAGGTTTCGTCCTCACTGAATGAGGAGTATATCTCGGTGTCCATAATCGTGATCACTTCGCCGCCGTCGTGAACCGATGCGCATCACTGCGTTGATGGCACCGCCCTCGCGATCCCGGCTCCCCTCTCGCGCCCAACACCCCCCGTTCCCGGAGCTTACCGCGGCCTCAGGGTGGCCACGGGTAGTATCATCTCCTCCATCGAGATACCGCCGTGCTGGAAGCTGTCGCGGTAATGATTGAGGTAATAATGATACTCGGTCGGATAGACGAAGTAGTAATCCTCCTTGGCTATGACGTAATCGATCATCATTCCACGGCGCGGGAGTTTGTACTCGGCCGGGTTGCGGACGTACACCGCATACTTTTCGTCGACCTTCACATTCCGCCCGTACTTGTACCGGAGGTTCGTGGAGGTCTCGCGATCGCCCAGAGCCTTGGCGCCCCGCATGCAGCGGATGGCGCCGTGATCGGTGGTGACCACGATGTTGATGTTCTTGACCTGCGAGAGCGTTCTGAGCATCCCGAAGAAGCTGGAGTGCTCGAACCAGCTGCGCGTCAGCGACCGATAGGCCGATTCGTCCGGCGCGATCTCCTTGAGGATCGGATAGTCGCTCCGCGAATGCGCCATCATGTCCACCGCGTTGACCACCACGGCGGTCAACTGCGACTGCGAATAACTTACGATCTCGGACTCGATCTTCTTGCCGAAGTCTGTATCAATGATCTTCACGTAGCGAATGCCGCTGCGGAGCGCCACGCGCTTGCGCTGAAGCATCTTCTCCAGCAGCTCCTTCTCGTACTTGTTCTGCGAGTGGTCGTCGTCGTTCCCCGCCTGCCAGAGATCCGGATAGTGGTTCTCGATCTCGGAGGGGAACAGGCCGGCGAAGATGGCGTTTCGCGCGTAGGGCGTGGCCGTCGGGAGAATGCCGTAGTAGTGATCGCGCTGGATCTGGTAATACTCGCCGAGCAGCTCCTCCATCACCAGCCATTGATCCAGGCGCATGCAGTCGATCACGAAGAGGAACGTGGGCCCCTTGTCCTGCTTCACCGTGGGGAGCACGTACTCGTTGATGATGTCCACGCTCAGCAACGGTCGGTCCGTGTTGTCC
>CAZJYH010000986.1:0-1729 GCA_964549365.1 uncultured Alphaproteobacteria bacterium | reverse complement strand
CGTATCGTGGTGATCGAGGACACGGTGTCGAAGAAGTGGGCCGCCGATACATCCTTCGACCGAGAGTATCTCAGCATCTTCACGCGACTCATGGTGGCGAAGGAGCTGGGGGCCGTTGGCGTGGTCATCCTGAAGAACGGCCTCGAGCCGGGAAAGGCCGGTGAGGCGTTCGAACTGCCCGCGGCGGAAGTGAAACGCGCGGCCTGGCCGTCCGGCGCCGAGCGGGCATCGTTGAAGATCGAGAGCCGGTTGATGAAGGTGGAGGCGCACAACGTGGTCGCACTCGTGAAAGGGACCGGCACGACGGACTCGGCGATCATCCTCTGCGCGCACTACGATCATCTCGGCGGCATCGGCGACAGCGTCTACTTCCCCGGCGCGAACGACAACGCCAGCGGCACGGCCATGCTGTTGAATCTGGCCGCGTACTTCAAGGAGCACCCGCTGCGCCTGCCGATCGTGCTCACGGCGTTCTCCGGCGAGGAGGCGGGGCTGATCGGCTCGCAATACTTCGCCGAACATCCGCCGGTGGATCTGAAGAAGGTGCGCTTCCTCCTGAATCTGGACATGACGGCCTCCGGGGCCGATGGGGTGATGGCGGTGGGCGGCGAGGAGTTCGTTCCGGAGTTCGAGGCGTTCCGTGCCGTGGCGGAGTCGCTCGGCGTTGCGAACGTGCGCAAGCGTCCGAACGCGCCGAACAGCGATCACTACCCGATCATTCTCAAGGGCGTCCGCGGCTTCTACGTCTACCCGTTCACCGGTCAACAGCCGTACCACAACATCAGGGACCTCCCCGCCACGCTGGAATGGGATGTGTGGGCGCGGATGCGATCCATCGCGATCGGGCTGCTGAACCGGCTGTAGGCGCGCCTGCTTCGGCGGGCCTGCTTCGGCGCGCCTATGCGGCGCACGATCGGCACAACGCGGGACATCCGACTAAGGGCGTCCCGCGTTGCCGTGTTTCATCCCTCGGCCAGCATCGCCAGGTCTTCATCGCTCAACACGATCTCCATTGCGCTCATGTTCTGGCGTGCGTGCTCGAAGGAGCGCGTCCCCGGAATCGGGAGCATGACCGGCGAGCGCTGCAGCAGCCACGCGATCGCGATCGTGTACGGCGTAACCGCGTGCTTCGCGGCGACGGCGTCGAGCGCGGCGGAGGCGCCCGTCAGCGTTCTCATGCGTCCGCCGACCGGATACCAGGGGATGTAGGTGATCGCGTGCTCCTCACAGAACGCGATGAGCGCATCATCCTCATCCCTGTTGACCACCGACAGCTGGTTCTGCACCGAGACGATCGTGGCCTCCTTCATCGAGAGTATCAGCTGTTCGAGCATGAAGTTGGAAACGCCGATGTGGTTGATTTTCCCTTCGCGCTGCAAATCGGCGAGCGTGCCGACGCTTTCGGCGATCGGGACGTTCGGGTCCGGTGCGTGCAGCTGGTACAGATCGATCCGTTCGGTCGCAAGCGCCCGCAGGCTTGCCTCGCATGCGGCGCGGAGATGTTCCGGCCTGCAGTTGCGGACCCATGCGCCGTTGGGCCGAGTGCTCCCTCCCTTGGTTGCGACCGTCACGCGCGCGCGCCGCTCGCCCTCCAGCGCCGTCGCGATCAGGCGCTCGTTGTGGCCGATCTCCGTCTCGTCGAGGCAGTACGCGTCGGCCGTGTCGATGAAGTTCACGCCGAGCTCGTCGACGATGCAATCGACCAGGTGGGCATAGGTCGCGGGATCGC
>CAZJYH010000985.1:0-1730 GCA_964549365.1 uncultured Alphaproteobacteria bacterium | reverse complement strand
GCGACATCCAGCTGACGCTCACGCAGACGATTCCCCTGAGCGGCGCCGTGGTGGTGACCACGCCGCAGGACATCGCCCTGGCCGACGCGCGCAAGGGATTGAAGATGTTCGAGCGCGTGCAGGTGCCGATCCTCGGCATCGTGGAGAACATGAGCTATTTCATCGCGCCGGATACCGGCGCCCGCTATGATATCTTCGCGCACGGCGGCGGGGCGGCCGCGGCCCGCGAGATGAACGTGCCCTTCCTCGGCGAGATTCCGCTGCTGATGGATATGCGCATCGGCGGCGACGAGGGCGTCCCGTTCGTGGTGCGCAACCCGGAGTCGGAGCATGCCGCCGCGATCAGGGGCATCGCGCGCAACATGGCCGCGCAGATCTCGATCAACAACGTCGCATCGGCGGCCTCCGCGCCGGTGCAGATCATCCTCGGCACCGAAGCATAGCCGCACAACGGTGAGCACGACGAACGATACGGTGGGCGCCGACGCCCTTGAACCCGGAGCCGATGGTGGCTCCATCGAGGAACGCATCCTCGCGGCCCTCGCCTTCATCCGGCCGTATCTGGCCCGCGACGGCGGCGACATCGAGTTCGTGCGCTTCGAGGAATCCACACGGACATGCGAGGTACGGCTGGTCGGCTCGTGCGAACATTGCGCGCTGGCCCTGCTGACGCTGCGCGCCGGCGTGGAGCAGGCCCTGATCTGGAAGGTGCCGGAGATCCGCCGCGTCGAACGCGTGAAGTAGCGGCCCGCCTCGATGCCGCGGCTCGAAGCCGCAGGGCAGGCGGAGCGCCGCGCCTCACGTACACATTACCCATCGCCATGTTCCCCTTCTCGTATCGCTCCACGATGTTCCTTCTGCTGGCCGCGCTCTGCGTCGGCGGATGCTACCAGAAGCAGGATGAGGACGAGCCCTTCATGCGGCTCGCGGTCGGGAGCCGGTGGATCTACCGCACCACGTCCGCCGCCGGCGGCACCGTGCTCGACACGATCTCCATCCCCGGCGATACGACCATCAAGGGGCGGCGGTGGTACCGAATCGTCTCCAGCACGCCCGAGATCCGCCCGGGCACGCTCTACACCATGCGCGAGGATGGGCTCTACGCCGTCGTGCCCGGGGTCGAGAGCCCCCCGATCGGCCTGCGCATCATGGCCCGATCGCCGCGCCTCACCGACACGCTCATCGACCAACGCGAGGCGCGCGAATGGTTCAAGAGCGGCCACGCCGACCGCGTGCAGACGCTCGTGACCACGCTCGACGATCGGCAGGTTGTGCCGGCCGGCACGTACTCCTGCATGCGCGTCGTGATGCGGCTCCAGCGACTCGATCCCGCATCCGGAAACATCATCGCCACGCCGAACGCGGAGCTCGACTACGCCCGCGGCGTGGGATTGATCAAGCACGTGGAGTACGACGCACAGGGCCGCCGGAAGGCCACGCGCGAGCTGGTGAGCTACAAGCCCTGAGCGCGCCGTTGCCCGACTCTCGTTCTTCCTCCCCCTCTTTTCCAACTATCCACTACCCACATATCCGGAGGAGCCAAACGATTGCTGAACGTTCCGCTCGCCGCAGGTTCTCGGCCCTGGAAGGGCGGCCGTCAGCAGCCGGGGGCGTCAGCCCCTGGATCGCGACACCGCCCGTTTCTGTCTTCGAGCCCTGGAAGGGGCGAGACGAATGCAGGTCCGTTTCTGTACCTCGCTCCGGATGTGCCGCCCTTCCAGTCGTAGATC
>CAZJYH010000984.1:0-1730 GCA_964549365.1 uncultured Alphaproteobacteria bacterium | reverse complement strand
GCGGATGGCGAAGGAGACGCTGGATATCTACGCGCCGTTCGCGCATCGCTTCGGCCTCGGTAACCTGAAGTGGGAGCTGGAGGATCTCGCGTTCAAGTACTTGAACCCGGAGATCTACTCCCAGTTGAAGAAGGAGTTGAACGCCAAGCGCCGCCAGCGCGACGAGTACATCCATCGTTGCATCGATCCGATCTCGCAGCGCCTGACCGACGAGGGGTTCCGATTCGAGATCAACGGCCGCGCCAAGCATCTCTACTCGATCTACAACAAGATGCGCATCCAGTCGAAGTCGTTGGACGAGATCCACGACCTGATGGCGATCCGCATCATCCTCGACACCGAGCAGCCGAACGACTGCTTCACCGTCTACGGCATCGTCTCCGAGATCTACACGCCGGTGCCGGAGCGCTTCAAGAACTACATCTCCGTACCGAAGAAGAACGGGTATCAGTCCATCCACACCACGCTGATCGGACCGGACGGACGGCAGATCGAGGTGCAGATCCGCACGCGGAAGATGCACGAGGTGGCCGAGAAGGGGGTGGCCGCGCACTTCATCTACAAGGAGTCGTCGCTCAACCCGCTCATCACCGAGGATCGCCAGCTCGAGGAGTGGGTGAACTGGATCCGCGACATCTTCGAACGCGTCGGCACCGAGGACGTGCCGCACGAGGTGATGGAGAGCTTCCGCCTGAACCTGTTCCAGGATGAGATCTACGTCTTCACGCCGAAGGGCGATCTGCGCATCCTGCCGAAGGGGGCCACGCCGATCGACTTCGCGTTCGACATCCACTCGAAGGTCGGCTTCCACTGCATCGGCGCCAAGGTGAACGGGAAGATCGTCCCGCTCGACAACGAGTTGAAATCCGGCGACCAGGTGCTGATCCTCACCTCGAAGAACCAGACGCCGAGCACGGACTGGGAGAAGATCGCGGTAACGCACAAGGCCCGCAGCGGCGTGCGGCGCTGGATGAAGGAGGAGCGGCGACGGCAGATCAAGCTGGGGCGCGAGATGTGGGACAAGCGCGCCAAGCGCGAGAAGCTGCACGTCAACGAGGACGACCTCGAGCGCCTTGCCCACGGTCTGCGTTACGAGCACCGCGGCGACTTCTTCTTCGACATCGGTTCCGGCAAGATGACGGCCGACCAGGCGGTGGATCTGATCCGCGAGCGGATGAAGGCGCCGCAGCAGAAGGAGGAGGCCAACCCGTTGGACGGACAGGCGCTGTACGACCGGTATCTCTCCGAGGCGCGCACCTCCAGCAAGGGGGTGATCGTCGACGGCACGCTCAAGGGGCTGAAGTACAGCTACGCGCGCTGTTGCAGTCCGATCCCGGGGGACCAGGTGATCGGCATCGTCACCACGGGCAAGGGGGTGATGATTCACCGGGTCACGTGCAAGAACGTGCTGAACATGCTCAGCCAGCCGCGCACGCGCAGCCGCGCGCTCGATGTCAACTGGGACGACTCCGACGGCTTCGAGTTCATGGCCGGCATTCGCGTGACGGGGGAGGACCGTCCCGGCATGTTGAACGACATCACGCATGCGATCCTCAGTTACTACAACACGAACATCCGGAGCGTGAACATCGCGTCGCTCGATTCGCTGTTCGAAGGGACGGTGATGGTGATGGTGAAGCACACCGAACACCTGCATCGGTTGATGGAGCGCCTGCGGAAGATCCGCGACGTGAAGAACGTTGAACGCTTCGAGCAAACGGGGAGCGAAT
>CAZJYH010000983.1:0-1734 GCA_964549365.1 uncultured Alphaproteobacteria bacterium | reverse complement strand
TCTGGGCGAGGATTGAGCGCACCAAGGCGCCCTTGGGCGCCGGCTTGCCGCCGGGAAAAGCGAGCCGGACGATCGTTCGCTGAACGCTGCCGAATTGCTTACCCAACCGACCGGTGTTGTAGGGCAGCCCGTAGCGCTCGCAGACATCTTTGACTTTGGGCGCGATCTGCGCGTACCGACTCGACGGCATATCGGGGAAAAGGTGGTGCTCCACCTGGTAACCCAGATTCCCCGACAGCACGTGGAAGACAGGCGAGCCGTCAATGTTGGCCGCCGCCAGCAGCTGGCGGAGGTAGAAGCCGCCTCGAGTCTCGTTTTCGACTTCTTCCTCGCTGAACGTGTACGTCTGATCAGGGAAGTGTCCGCAGAAGATGATCGCGTAGGACCAGACATTACGAATCAAGTTGGCCGTGAAGTTTGCCTTCAGGGTGCGCTTGAAACCCTTCGGCCCGGACAGCGCCGGGAATGCGATGTAGTCCTTGACGATCTGGCGCCAGGCCTTATAACCAATACCGCGCAACTCTTTTCGCAACTGTTCTTTGCTCTTGGTGCCGCTGCGGATGGCCTCGGCGTCGAGATCATGCAGGGCGACGCCCCATTCGAAGAACCCGGCGAGTATCAGGTTGTAGAAGGGTTGCAGTAGATAGATCGGGTGCCAACTCTGGTGCGGATCGATCCGCATGATCTCGTAGCCGAGGTCTTTGTCCTTGCCTCGGATGTTTGTGTACGTGTGGTGGACGTAGTTGTGAGAGTGCTTCCACGCGTCGGCAGGTGACGCGGCATCCCAGTCCCACGTAGCCGAGTTGATACGTGGATCCTGCATCCAATCCCATTGGCCGTGCAGAACGTTGTGACCGATCTCCATGTTCTCGAGAATCTTTGCGATCGCGAGCACGGCCGTGCCGAGCAACCACGCCGGCCGGTATCGAGAGCCGAGCAAAATTGCCCGCGAGAGCAGCGCCAGCTCGCGATGCAGCGCGATGATGCTGCGAATGTAGTGGGCGTCGCGGTCGCCGAGACTGTCAAACACTTCGTCGTGGATGGCATCGAACTCCTTGCCGATCGCCTCGATCTCACTTGGCGTGAGTCGTGCCAGCGGACTCTCGATCATCGAGTTGCTCATCGTGTCGGAACCTTTCTAGAGGTCGATCTTGACGGGCCCGTCCGGGCAGTTGATGCACGTACGGATCTCCACGCCGGCATGGGTCAGTTCGCCTGTGCGCAGGTCACGCACCGATCCCGCGGCCAGCTTGCCGGTACACGTGTGACATATCCCCATGCGACAGCCGTACGGCAAATCCAGGCCTTCTTCTTCGCCGGCCACGAGGATCGGCGTGGTTCCGTCGCAATCTGCTGCGGTCCCGGACCGGGTGAACTCGATGGTGCCGCCGCGTCCGCTGATGGCCGAGCTGACGTAATGTTCGAACGATTCCACATGCAGCCGCCCGGACAGGCCCGTGTCGGCGAAGTGTTCTCTCAGCGCCTCGAGCATCGTTCCAGGGCCAGACGCGTAGGTCTCCCGTTCCCGCCAATCCGGGCACGCCTCGTCGAGATGCTCGGGCAGCAGGCGTCCCGCCGTGCTCGTCTCGCGCAGACTGTATCGATAGCTGTCGTAGCGGTCATTGAGCCCGGCGAGGTCCCCGGCGAAGATCGCCTCGGCCGCCGTCCGCGCGGAATGGACGTGGACGACGTCCGGCACCTCCCCACGGCGGCCGAGCGCTCGCAGCATGGCCA
>CAZJYH010000982.1:0-1736 GCA_964549365.1 uncultured Alphaproteobacteria bacterium | reverse complement strand
ACATCTGTCGGGTGGAAGCCGGTGCTCTGGGAGACGAGATCGGTGATCGTCTGCGCCGCTGCCTCGGGGATGACGGTCGGCGTGGAGTCGGCATGCGCGGCGCCCGTGATCAGCGCCAAAGCGGCCACGCTCAGACCGCCGGAGACCAACCAGGCCGCCGCCAACGGTGGAATTCTTCGTGTAGTGGATCGATTCATGCCGTCAGGATGCAGCGGACGCCTTGACGGATTCTTGTCATGCAGGTCCGCGATGACGGGTCGCTTCCTGCGCCAGTTGCACGCGTGACGTCAGGCCGAGTTTGGCGTAGATGTGCGTGAGGTGCGTCTGTACGGTGCGCGGAGAAATGAACAGCCGCCCGGCGATGTCCTTGTTGGCCAACCCCTCGTTGACCAACCGGGCCACGTCGAGTTCCGCCGGGGTCAGCGACGCCCACCCGCTCGACGGCCGCTTCCGCTCTCCCCGACCCCGCTGTGCGTAGGCGATCGCCTCCTGCGTCGACAGTGCCGCCCCCGCGGCCCACGACGTATCGAAGTCCTTGTCCTCCATCATGTCCCGCAGCGCCGAGATCCAGGATTCGGAGCGCGCACGGACGTCTGCAAAGGGCACTGCTGCGGACTTGGTGCGCATGGTCTCCGCAGCGCCGAACAATCGGGCCGCCTCCCGCGGGCTCTCGCCAACGGCTGCGAGGTGTGCCAGGTATTCGAGCATCTCGGGGATGTCGAGGTACGCACCCACCGCTGCCGCTTCGGCGATCGCAGTGTGGAGGTCGTCCTCGGCCTGTTCGAACGCACCTTCGACGATGGCAACCCGAGCGCGCGCCATCAAGGCCGCTGCGTGATGCCAACCCCTGCCCTTGGTTGCCGGTACTGCTTCGGCCGCGAGTCGTCGCGCCTGGTCGAGATCGCCGTTCAGCAGCGAGACGCGGGACTGCAACTCCAGGTGCATCGCCGCCATTTCAGGCAACATCGCCCACACCGGCGACGCGAGCTCCAGAACTTCCGCAGCGTGTACACCGTCGCCTCTCGCGAGGGCGGCAAGCGCCCGGCCCGTGAAGCTGTGCGCGAGTTGCAGTCCCCCGATGTCGGTTCCGATCTCGACCGCTCTACGCGCCGCAGCGTCAGCGGCGTCCGAAGCTCCGAGATATGACAACGCGTAGCTCAGCGATCCGTAGTTCATCTCGGCCCACATCTCGTCATGCGCCACCTCGGCTTCATCGGCGACCGAGGCGAATTGTGCGGCGGCCGAGTTCAAATCACCGCTCCACATCTGCGCCAAACCGAGAATCCAGCGACACTGCCGTGCGACGAATCTGTCGCCGATGCCCTCTGCGAAGTCGATTCCTTCGCAGGCGATCGTGTTCGCCGCGGCGCATTCGCCGCTCATCATCGCGCCGTAGGCCTGCCAACCCAGTATCTGGCTGATGCGCCACGTGTCGTCGGCCTTCCGAGCAAGTTCGAGCGCTTCCGCCAGATAGGGCTTCGAGGCGACACCGTTGTGTCCGTTGACACAACCGGTCGCGATCAGGGCGCGGATCAACAGCATGGCGTCGTCTGAATCTCGCGCGATCCGCAACGCGGTCTCCGCCAGCGCCGGGCTGTGTACACCGAGCCACGAGTCGAGCATCGCCTTGTCGGCGAGCGCACGCGCAAATTCGGGGGTCGGCGTATCCCCCGTCGCCTCGTGGTCAGCGATCGCGATCTCAAGCGCCGCAAGGCCTTCTCGGATCCGTCCTCGTG
>CAZJYH010000981.1:0-1737 GCA_964549365.1 uncultured Alphaproteobacteria bacterium | reverse complement strand
GATTGACCCTGGAGGAGCGGGTTGCAATGTGGCTGCAGGAGCTCGGACTGATTCACAGCTTCGAGGTGCGGCCGGTGACCGAGGGGGGGCAGTTGTTCCAGGTATGGGTGCGTAGGCAGCCGAGAGCGGCGGAGGTGTTGATCACCGACGTCGGGTTCGGCGTCTCGCAGATCCTGCCGGTGATCGCGCTCTGTTATTACGCCCCCGAGGGCTCGACGGTGCTGCTGGAGCAACCGGAGATTCATCTGCATCCGGCCGTTCAGGCGGGGCTTGCCGATGTGTTCATCGATGCGATCAGGACACGGCGCATACAGATCGTGCTCGAAAGCCACAGCGAGCATTTGCTTCGCCGGCTGCAGCGTCGTATCGCCGAAGGGGAACTGCCGCCGGAACAGACCGCGCTCTACTTCTGCTCGATGGCCGACGGCGAGTCATCGCTGGAGCACCTTGATGTGGATGCTGTCGGGAACGTGCTCAACTGGCCGGAGAATTTCTTCGGGGACGAGTTCGGGGAGATCGCCGCGATGCAGAAGGCGGCGTTGTTGCGCAAGTCGAAGGGGGCGCGTTGAGACCGTCCGTGATCATCGACACGAACGTGGCGATCGTTGCGAACGATCGTGATCGGATCGACGGTGTCGGCGACGATTGCGTGCTCGCCTGCATCGCGGCGCTCGTATCGGCGCGTGAGAACAACGTGATTCTAGTGGACGATTGGGGCCTGATCCTTTCGGAGTATGGCCGGAATCTCTCCTTCGCAGGCCAGCCCGGCGCGGGCGATTTCTTCTTCAAATGGTTGTGGAACAATCAGGCGAACCCGCGCTACTGCCGTCGTGTGCCGGTGACGCCGGTCGAGGCCGGACACTCGAATGCCGCACCGGATGATCCTCCGTTGGCCGAGTTCCCCGACGATCCGGCATTGCACGGATTCGATCGCTCGGATCGAAAATTCGTGGCGACCGCGATCGCTGTCGGCGAACCCGCGCCGATTCTCAACGCAACCGACACCGACTGGCAACATTTCCGCGACGCATTGCATCGGCACGGCGTCACGGTGGAGTTCATCTGCCCGGGCTTCATCCAGCGAAGAGGCACGCAACGAAAGCGTGGTCGGCAACGAGGTGCGAAGCGAGGCGGTTGAAGTCGGCTGCTTCGCGGGCCACATGCATTTTTTCCTCACACTCTCACATAGACCCTGATCGACGTGGACATCAACAACATACTGGTTATCGGCGCCGGCACGATGGGGAACGGAATCGCCCACGTGTTCGCCGCGAACGGTTTCAACGTGACGCTGGTCGACGTGGACGCCGCGCGCCTGCAGGCGGCGCTCGCGACGATCGGCGGCAACCTGGATCGCCAGGTGAAGAAGGAGACGATCAGCGCGGCGGACAAGGACGCCACGCTTGCGCGCATCGCCACCGCGACCGATCTGGTCGCCGCGGTCCCTTCAGCCGATCTGGTGATCGAGGCGGCGACGGAGAACTTCGCGCTCAAGTCCGAGATCTTCCGCACGATCGATGCGGGGGCGCGGCCCGGCGTGATCCTCGCCACGAACACCAGCTCGATCTCGATCACGCAGATCGCGGCCGTCACCGGACGCGCCGATCAGGTGATCGGCATGCACTTCTTCAATCCGGTGCCGGTGATGAAGCTCGTGGAGATCATCCGCGGCTACGCCACCAGCGACGCCACCTCCGCGATCGTGAAGGAGCTGAGCGAGAAGCTCGGCAAGACCCC
>CAZJYH010000980.1:0-1742 GCA_964549365.1 uncultured Alphaproteobacteria bacterium | reverse complement strand
TTCCCGATGACCGGTCGAGCGTGAAGATCTGATATCCGGGGTTGTTGTCGTAGACCGGGCTGACGGCCGGGGTGATGTGGATGAATCCGAAGGCCGTACCCGTCGGGTCCGTCATCAGCCGAAAATCGTCCACATGGGTGTGCCCGGCGAACGAGGCGTCGATCGTCTTCGCGTGCAAGGCCATCAGCGCCCGGAACGCCGTGTCGTACCGATCCTGCCAGAGCGGAATAACCGGCGTTGTGCTGCCGCCGACGGAGTCCACCGAGCCGAACACGTCGATGCCCGGCGGAATATGATAGGCCAGCACGGCGCGTTGGCCGTTGCGCGCGCAGGCGGCAAGCTCGTCGGCGAGCCATGCCATCTCGACGTCGCCGGGATGCGGGGACGTGGTGTCGCATGCCGTGCAGAATGCTCCCGATGAATCGCACTTGTTGCAGTACTTCTTCGAGAAGAAGATCGTGTTGAGCAGGATGATCCGTCGATGCCGTACGAGGGGGTCCGGCACGGAGTAATACCCACCGACGGGGAAATCATCTGCGAACGAACGGGATGTGCCGGCCCGTGCGACGAGCGGCGCCCAGAGGTGTTCGAAGTCCGCCAGGAATCGCGAGCGCGGGCCGATCGAATAATTGCCGCTGTAGGAGTCGTTGTTGCCGAGCGCGGGAAGCACGGGCGTCCGTGGGAAATAGGCGTTGATCCGCGATACCAGAAATCCCAGCGTTTTGTACACGAAGCGGTCGTACGCCGAATCGCTCTTGTCGGCGGCGTACATGTTAAACGTTTCCCGATAGTTGTGCGCGAGCAGGTCGCCGGTCAATATCATATACCCGGGGCTCGGTGCATCCTTCCGCATCGATTTCAGCGTCGACTCCAGCAGCGGAAACCCGGTCTCCTCGCCGTACGTCCCTGCTCCGTGCGCCGACGATGACCGGAAGATTGCGAGCCAGCGCGGGTGGTCGGCCGCGATGAGGCGCTTCGCGAGCGCGGAGTCGTAGAAGGGCGTGAAGTGGATGTCGGAGATGGTGACGAACGTGGCGCGGCGCGAGGCGGCACGCGAATGCGGCGCCCCGTTCGCACATGACAACACGGCCGCGAGCATCGCGACGGCGACGAGCGCACCCTTTGCGCGCCGGATCGTAGAGACTCTCATGGCAAATCCCCGTGCGTGACGTTGACAAATGGCGCCGTCGGGTTCGAGGGTTTGCAAGCGATGCCTCGAGGGGCTCCGGCAGCCGGTTCGCCGCGAAGCTATGGAATCACGCGAAATCGGCTGCTCTGTTCGGGCCGGAAGAGCCGATGGGATGCTCGATGGGGGGCGGCCGGTCTGTTTGCTCGATGCAGGCCGGCAGACCGATGCCGGCGAGGACGGTGCGCATTCTCCAAGGGACGCCGGGCATACCCACGGAATACCACACGCGCGGCGGTTTTCGGGAGCCTCGTCCTCATGCCGGGTGAGTCGGGCTCCCGAACAACGATCAGCCTTCGCTTCAGCTCGGTCGCCCGCTCCGTTCCGACAACCGTGCGCCGGTTATGCCGGCGTTCGAACGAGTTTTTCCCGATCCCACTTGCGGGTTTTTGCCGCACGGATGAATGCGTCCTGCTCACGGGCATCCATCACGCCCGCATCCTGCTTGACCTGTGCCTTCTTCAACAATGCCCGGCCGCCGTCATCCACGGCGATCGCCTTGAGGTGGCCAAACGCATCGCGCACAAAATCGATCGCGGCGCTTTCGGTCGAGAGT
>CAZJYH010000979.1:0-1746 GCA_964549365.1 uncultured Alphaproteobacteria bacterium | reverse complement strand
GCGATCATGGCGATGGACGTCTGGATCGCGATCGGATATTACGTGGTGCTCTTCCTCGCCGCGCTGCAGACCATTCCCAAGGATCTGTACGAGGCCGCCGATCTCGACGGCGCCTCCGCATGGCAACAGTTCGTGCGCGTCACGCTGCCGGGCATCAGGCCGATGCTTCTCTTCGTGATCGTCATCAACACCATCCGCTCGTTTCAGGTGTTCACCGAGGTGTACGTGATGACCCGCGGCGGCCCCCGCAATGCGACCACCACGCTGGTGTATCAAATCTACGAGCGCGCATTCGTCGACGGCGACGGCATGGGGTACGCGTCGGCGATCGCCTACGTCACCTTTCTGCTGATCCTCTCCGTTTCACTCGTGCAGTTCCGGCTGCTGGGGGAGCGCGAGGCATAGTGCGGAAGGAGCGAGGCGAGAGGAGGGGAACGTCGGAAGGCGGTGTCCGGTAGGCGCAGGTCTTTTAGCCTGCGCTCGGCACCCGTTTATGTACGCAGGGACGGGACACAGGACGCGGAGGGATGCACGGTCTGCCACATCTTCCGTCGACGTATTGGGGAGCATCCTTCACACCGTCGCCGTTGCAGCCGGTTGAGGCGTCACGTTCCGAATCGAGGGACGAATGCCGTCCGGTCGCAATCGCCCGCCCCCATGCCGCGAATGCTTACATCTTCCGCTACACTAGCCGCTCACCCTCTCTCGTCACCCTTTTCGTTCGATATGCGGCGGTTTCGCCACATCTTCATTCGAACACCCATTCCCGGGCCGACGTTGTTTCGGCATAACAAACGGTAAAACGTGGAACTGTTGACAGCGGCGCGCGCGGGATGTAAATTTGCGACCCGATCCTAGCACTCTCACTCGACGAGTGCTAACACGATGATCGCCAGTGAAATCCATGATAGGATTCCTACATACACATTATCGGACAGGAGAAGAGCAATGAACCTCACACCGCTTCATGATCGCGTGATTGTAAAGCCGGCACCGGCCGAGGAAGTGACCAAGGGTGGCCTGATCATCCCGGACACCGTCAAGGAGAAGCCGCAGCGCGGTGAGATCGTTGCCGTTGGTGGTGGCAAGGTGGCCGAGGACGGCAAGACGACGCCGCTGACGGTGAAGATCGGCGATAACGTCCTGTACGGCAAGTACTCCGGCACCGAGATCTCGGTCGACGGCGTGGACTACCTGATCATGCGCGAGTCCGACATCTTCGCGGTGTACGCGTAAGCGGCACGGCTTGACCGAATCGACGCTGAATACCTAGATCTATCAACACAATAAGGGACAGAGATAACAATGGCAGCAAAACTGATCCATTTCGATAGCGAAGCTCGCGCCGCCTTGAAGCGCGGTGTCGACCAGCTTGCCAACGCCGTGAAGGTGACCCTCGGACCGAAGGGGCGCAACGTGGTGATCGACAAGAAGTTCGGCGCGCCGACCGTGACGAAGGACGGCGTGACCGTTGCCAAGGAAGTGGAGCTCGAGGATCCGATCGAGAACATGGGCGCCCAGATGGTGCGCGAGGTGGCCTCCAAGACCAGCGATGTCGCCGGCGACGGAACCACCACCGCGACGGTGCTCGCCCAGGCGATCGTCCGCGAGGGCCTGAAGAACGTCACCGCCGGTGCCAACCCGATGGACCTGAAGCGCGGCATCGACCTCGCCGTCACGAAGATCGTGGCAGGCTTGAAGGCGATCGCCCGTGACGTTGAGGGAACCAAGGAGATCGCACAGGTC
>CAZJYH010000978.1:0-1753 GCA_964549365.1 uncultured Alphaproteobacteria bacterium | reverse complement strand
AGGCCCGCGTGGGACGGGATCGAGATCGCGCATGCTCGGATCGCGCGCGATCTGGCCGCGATGAGCGAGGGGCGGTACATCTGCCTCGGCCTCGAACGCTCCGAGGATGCGATGCTCATCGGCGAGTGCACGCTCTTCAACATGGTGGCGCAATGCCGACGCGCGGAGGTGGGCTATACGCTCGCCGCCGATGCCTGGGGCCGGGGCTATATGAACGAGGCGCTCCTGGCGCTGCTCTCGTTCGGATTCGCGGAGCTCGGGTTGAATCGCGTCGAGGCGGACATCGATCCGCGGAACGTCGCGTCCGAACGAACGCTGGAGCGGCTTGGCTTCACGAAGGAGGGGCATCTTCGGGAGCGCTGGATCGTCGACGGAGAAATTTCGGACTCGGCGTTGTACGGACTGCTCGCGAGCGAATGGAGTGCGGGCGAAGTCGATCGCCGAAGCGGCCCGCGCCGACCGACAATCAACGGATGAAAGGAGAACGGTGATGGAATTCGATCTCACGCAATCGCTCGACATTCTCGAACGGACCCCTGCGGTGCTTGCGCGCCTGCTGCGCGGCGCCGACGCCGGATGGTATGTGACCAATGAAGGGCCCGACACCTGGAGCGCCGCCGACGTCGTCGGGCATCTCGCGTACGGGGAGGAGGCCAACTGGATTCCACGCGCGCGCATGATTCTGGAGGAGGGGGAGGCGCGGGAGTTCGAAGCGTTCGATCGATTCGCCCAGTTCGACCGGTTCGCCGGCTGGCCCATCGATCGGCTCCTCGATCTGTTCGCGGAGCGGCGCGCGGCGAGTCTCGCCGTCGTTCGAAGTTGGGGCCTCACCGACGCGCAGCTCGACCTGCGCGGCCTGCACCCCGCGTTCGGCCCCGTGACGCTGCGGCAATTGATTGCCACCTGGGCTGTTCACGATCTCGAGCACGTCGCCCAGATTACTCGCGTGATGGCGAAGCGGTACGCGGTCGATGTGGGCCCGTGGCGGGAGTACCTCTCGATCCTCAAACGATAACAGGCCGACCGCCCCGGATGCGGCCGCGCCCGGGGCCGTCGATCCCCAGTCCGAAACCTCAGCGGAACATCATGTCCGACATTTTTGCCCGAACCTACGGCGTCGAACTTCTCTGCGCGCACGCTCCGACCATTGCCAAAGCGGCGCTGTTGGAGAGCCTTGCCCGCTTCTGTCCCGGTGTCGAGCCTCTCTCCGGCGATGCGGAATCCACGTCCCTCGCGTTTGTGCACCCCGCACATCGTGTACGGTTTACCGACGTGGAAGCGCCCGCGCAGGTGCTCGTCATGGTTTCGGATACGGCCATTCCGGCAGAGCAACTCGAACCGGGCCTTCAGCAGGCGTGGGATTTCCGCGGCGCGCGCGCGGCCGTTGAAGGCTGCGCCGCCACGGTCCTTGTCACCGACATGATGTCGTCGGGGTTGAACTATCGCGAGAGGATCGATCTGTTTCAGCGTTCGCTGCGCGGCGTGCTCGAGTGCGTTCCGTGCACGGCGATTCGATGGCGACCGTCGGAGCGGATCGTCGATCCCGCCCTCTGGATGAGGCGCTTCGATGAGGGGGACGACGCCATGCTCTTCCTCTCCGGCGCGTTGAACGTCAGAATGTTCAACGTTGCCGATGCGGACGCGCCGCGCGGTGAATGCGTAATGGACACGCTCGGTCTCGGGGCGCTCGGTCTCCCGGATATTCAGTGTCATTTTGCCGAGCTGGAGCCCGGCGACGTGGCGCAGGTATTGT
>CAZJYH010000977.1:0-1755 GCA_964549365.1 uncultured Alphaproteobacteria bacterium | reverse complement strand
ATGCAGTGTCCAGCACCTTCAACGCAACGGCGCCGGCGCACTGCCTGCACCTTCATGACCCCCACGCCCGTCCCCAACACATCGTTCCCGATACTTCGGCCTTGCGCGGCGATCTCCCGTTTGCAATGTTCGCCCATGCGACGCACGACGCGCAAGGCTACACGACACGTAGGGCGCGGAACCTCGGTTGCCGTGCGTCAACTCCCCCCTCGTTCACGAACGCAGCGCTCCCAATGTCCTATTACCGCCAACTCCGCCTCTCCAATATCACGCTCACGACGGAACAGGAAGCCGCATGGGACGAGTCGACGGCAGCGGTGACGCACCCGGCGTTCGATGCGCCGTGGATCGGAGCGGAACCGGACCCCTACGACGAAGAACTCCGTGCCGCGTATCTCGGCGCGAGCGAAGCGCGCGAACGGTGGGAGCTTGCCGAGACGTGGCTTGCACGGCTGTTGCTGATGCAATCGGAGTTCAACGAGCAGGAGCGGAAGGTGTACGGCCGTCGCATCGCCTCGCTTATCACGGTTGCGCGCGCGGCGATCGGCCGGGAGCTGCGGCGCGCGAAGTTCGAGACGTACGAGGATGGCGTTGCGTCGCGGTCGTCGTTGCCCCGGTTCCACATCACGACGTGGAAGGACGATTTGACGCGGGTGTTCGAGACGTTGATAGAGACGGGCTCGATCTCCTCGAAGACGGAGCCGGCGCAGATCGTTGGGATGTTCGTGACGGAGCGAACAAGCAAGGACTTGGCGGCGAACTATCGAACGAGCCGCGACCGTGTGAACGAGCAGCACCGAACGACCCCCTCGGGGGCGTTGACGAAGTTGGTGAAGGGGCTGTTGGACCGACTGTCGACGGCACGTGTGGAGGAGATCATTGCGTATGCCGAGGGCATCGTGCGCACACGGAAGCGATAGCACGGGCCGACGTTCAGTGGGACGGAAGGCCGGCGTACGCAGACCATACCGAACGCAACGCGTGCGGTATGATATTGACCGGCAACCACCAATTAGTTCTCCGCCGCTCGCTCCTGTTCACGATGTTCCCGCATCCTCTTCTCGATCTCTTCGCGTGTGCCGATCCATACCTGCCATGTTGTAGGATCAGGCTGCGGTATCGGATCGATGGGCACGGTGAGCGTACCGATTTCGCGGCCGTCGTGCGCTTCGTAGAATTGAGCGCAAAGGCGATACAAATGCGTGGTCGATCGGCCGGCATCGGCTCGGTAGGATGCAATAGCCTGCTGGGCGATCTGAAAGAGCGTATCCGCATCGAACAATCGCCTGACCGTTTCGCTCGCAATCATTTCGATCGAGTCGTTGGCGCTCATCGTGTGCATTCTCCTGGGGTCGGTTGGACAGTTGCCACGGAAAGATCGGATGTTGACACATACGAAGTCAAGGGCGCGCCTCGTTCGTCTGCGTAATCCGGTCGAAGTCGACCGCTATCGAGATGGCAACGGAATCGAGCAACGTTCACCCGCTTGCCTCACTCTTCGAGCATCACCCTTGCATCTCGCGGTCGATCCGCGCGAGGTACGCCTCGGCATACGTTACGCGGTCGATGAACCGATCCACGGTCGCAAGCAATCGGATCACGTGCGCTTTGCTCGCGTCATTGAACTGCCATGACACGTCGAATGTCTCCCGGTTCTCCCGAAGCACCTGTCCGGTGACGGCAACCGCATCGGCGGTCGCGAGTGTGGCGGCGATCAGGCCGGCGGCAAGCGTGTCGGTGATTGCTTCGAGCGCC
>CAZJYH010000976.1:0-1755 GCA_964549365.1 uncultured Alphaproteobacteria bacterium | reverse complement strand
ATCGTATATGCCCCTTCGACCACGTAGAACCACTCGTCCTGCTCCGGATGGACATGGCGCGGCGGCCCGCCCCTTACGTCATCGACCTGCTCGATGACGAGCAGCCCACCACCGGTGTCCGCGCTCGACACCTTGATATCGAGCGGCAGCATCCCGAAGACCTTCCGCCGACGGCCGAATCGGTCGCGGTTCGCCGGGACATGGACCGCCGAATGAGCGGTCGAGAAGTCATCTGATGGAAGCATCGGAGATCTCCGTGCCCCGAAATCGGGGCGGCGTACAGGAATGGTATCGTCGTGTCTTGTGGACCCAGTATCGATGTCGCCGGCAAGCTCATCAGCGGGGCGGAAAGCGTCCGGAGTAACACTCCCGACGAACGGAAAAGATCAACTCCCGACGAACGGAAAAGATCAACCGAGAGCGCTACGCAGGAGCGCGGCGGTGCTCCGTCAGCGACAGGAGGTTGCCGTCCGGATCCTCGAACCATGCGACCTTCGCGTCGCCGGGCGTGTGCCGGATGCCGCGGTCGTCCTGCTCGACGAACGGACAGCGCTCGAACGTCACGCCGCGCTCCGACAGTTCCATCACCGCGGCGCGGATGTCCGTCACGTTCCGGCCGAGCCGCGTGAACGGATGCGGCTCCAGCTGCTGTGACGTACTGAATGCATCGATCTCCCTCTCTCGGTGACGCAATCAGCATGCATCACCGCGCTCCGCGCGGTCCGCCGATCAACGGGAAGCTCGATTCCGTCCCCATCACATCGAGATGAAGGACGCCGTCGCGAACGGTGTGGTCCCACGGCGGCTCCACGAATGTCGTCCATAGTTTTCTCCCATGCACATCCCACGCGGCGATCTCGGGCTCGGCGGACATCACCACCATATCGCCGTGGCGCCTCCATCCAGTGAAGCCCGTGTCGGCCGAATCCTCCCATAGGCGCATCGGCTCGGTAAGATCGTAGCGGTCGTCAGATACTGTTTGCGCCTCACTCCCACGTCGAACGCCTCGTACAGAACGGCACGGGCGATCAACGGATCGCCGGCGGACGGCACCTCATCGAGGACCGCTCCAACCGTGTACCCGCCGCTGCTGAAGTTGATTCGATTCATCATGGACACCCCGCTATTGAGCCCGAACGACGCGATCGGTATGGCTCCGATTCAGCTTCACTTCCATGAACGCGATCGCCGTGCCGCTCAACGCCCCAGCGAGCAATGTCCGGGCCGTTTCCAGCGCCGGCGTCGCGTACGAAATCACGGAAGCGTCGAACCCATCGAACGCTCGATACAGGCCGATCAGCAACCCGAGGATCGAGCCGAGAATCAACCCGGCGCGCACCCTTCGTTTGGCGTCGGGGACGTGGAGATAGAGCAGCCCCACCGCGCAGGCGAGCGCCGCGCCGCTCAACGTGCCCGGGAGCGACAACGGCGGACGATTCCACATCATGCCGCCAAGGGCTTGCAGGATGATCGCAACGACGAGGCCGAGATGGAACCAGAGGAATTTCATGAAGTTGTTGCGCCCGAATCGGAATCCATTGAACGGTCATCGGCCACGCCCCGTGTCGTCAGCCCGCGTCGCGCAGAGCGTCGACGCGGGCGATAAGTAACGCGTAGTCGCCGGCGCGCTCCGGAAAGCGTGTGATCCCCTCCCGGAACACCGCGCCGGCGTCATCGAGCAGGCCGAGCCGCATCAGGCATTCGCCCTTTGAAAGATGCGCCGTGCCCCCCTCCGGATTGACCCACAATGAGTGC
>CAZJYH010000975.1:0-1755 GCA_964549365.1 uncultured Alphaproteobacteria bacterium | reverse complement strand
TTCCATCGTAGACGAGGTGCTTCATCAGGCCGCCCCATCCGCTGGTGATCCACGCGCGCAGCTCCTCGCCGTGCCGGGGCGCCACGTGCGCCGCGATGTCGCCGCGCGTCATCGGGGTTTCGGCCAGGATCTCCAGAATCGTCGCGCTCGCGCGGCCCAGCTGCGCCGGCGTGATGCCGTCGGCGCTCAGCCGCTTCTCTATGTCTCGTTTCCGTGCCGTCATCGCGCCGAGATAGAGCGGGAGGTCGTCCACCGCATGCAGGTGGAGCGTGCTCCGCATGGACCACGTCTTCACCAGCTTTCGCCGCCGCCACAGCAGATCGTCGATCATCGTCGGTGTGAGCGTGCGCGATCGGACCGAGAGCGAAAGGCCCGCCGCCGAGAGGACCTGCGCCTGGGCGCCGCAGAGTTTGCGGGCAAGATGTATTGCGGTGCGCGCGCTGCGATCGCCTCGCAGCATGTGCCTGGCGGTGCGGAACGCCGCGATCTGATCGTCCGTCAGTTCAGGGAGTTGTGCCATCGATCGAGGGATGGGTTGTACGGAATGTCGCGGCGAAGCAATCCTCGCCGTGACAGATCGTCGGAAGAGGCTGCCGCGGGGTGTCGGGTCTCGTGCCGTTGCGGCAGCGATCGCCGGGATGGTTGCCCGCAAGGTTGGTCCGGGAAAACGACCGGCCGTGGCAACCCCAAAAATTTGTAGCTTGGCGATTCGTCCCGGCAGAGGCGCTCTTCCGTTCCTCTGCGAGCGGCACCAATCTCACCAGGCCTTTCACGCGGTATCATGCGCGCAGACTGGGTGTCCGCGATCTTCATCGTGGATCCTGGGCGTTTGTTCATGATGCGCATGGCCGATCCCAAGGGCGACAACATACCGGTTCGGTGCGAAACACCACGGTATGGTCGGCAGGCATGGCACGGGGATTGTTGATCCCGGGCACTACCGATCACACGTCGGGGCCACGGCTCCGGAATCGCGCCGTCACCTGGGGGCCCGAGGTTTTTCAATAGAACTTGAACCGACCGTATTACCATTCTGAAGCTACTGGAGAAGTTTTTCGGCTCGAAGCGGCAGAAGGATGTCGAAGGATTGTGGCCGCTCGTTGAGGAGATCAACGATTTGTTCGAGCAATACAAGTCCTTGAGCGACGAGGAACTGAGCGGCAAGACGCAGGAGTTCCGCGAGCGCATCCGCGAGCGCATCGCCGAGGATCAGGCCGCGCTCGACGCAGCCAACGCGCGCCTGAAGGAGGACATCGACTCCGAGGAGCGCGACCGGCTCTACGACCAGATCGCCGATCTCGAGGAGGCGATCTATCAGGGGACCGAGGAAATACTCCACGAGATCCTGCCGGAGGCATACGCCGTCGTCAAGGAGTCGTGTCGCAGGCACGTGGGCGAGCAGTGGGAGGCGGGGGGGACGATCATCACATGGAGCGAGGTGCACTACGATGTGCAGCTCATCGGCGGTACGGTGCTGCATCAGGGGAAGATCTCCGAAATGGCGACCGGTGAAGGGAAGACGCTCACCGCAACGCTGGCCACCTACCTGAACGCGCTGCCGGGGAAGGGCGTGCACATCGTGACGGTGAACGACTATCTGGCCAAGCGCGACTCCGAGTGGATGGGGCCGATCTACAAGTGGCTCGGGCTCACCGTCGGCTGCATCCAGTCCAACCAGCCGCCGAACCTGCGCAAGCAGCAGTACGACGCCGACATCTCCTTCGGCACGAACAACGAGTTCGGCTTCGACTACCT
>CAZJYH010000974.1:0-1759 GCA_964549365.1 uncultured Alphaproteobacteria bacterium | reverse complement strand
CTCAATCGTCGTGTAGTTCGGCGCGCCGCCGCCTACCGTGTACGTGCCGGCCAGCGGCTGCGCGATTGCCGCACTACCGCACAGGGCAAGCAGTAGCGCTACAAACGCGGCTGCACGTGCAACACGCATCCTGTTCACCTGCTGGTGGAGCAAGAGGGACAGATTGTTCATGATTGTGCCTGGAGTTGTTTATGGTACGAGACCAATACCGGAGTTGCTGGTATACAAAAACGCGCGCATCGATCACCATCACGAATGATGACAATGACACCGGAGCAATGATTGAGTGTGCAGGGTACGGCCCACACAGAAGGAACCACCGTGACGATGGGGGTGATAGTCGCGGGAGTAGCTACCGGCCTGCATGCCGACTTGACCAACGTTCGGATACAGGCTCTCAACGAACCGGAAACGAGCCGCCGTGTGTTGCGGCCTACGGAACCGGGGGCTCAATATCTGTTGTCACACCCTTAAGACGCAACACCAAAGATTGATTTAACATTCCCGCCCTCAAGGAGTAGGGAAATCTTGCCGAAAACGAGGGGATAGGATGAAAAAAATTCATTTCGATCCACGGCCGACGGCAGAACACCGGCCGTGCACCTCGACATCTCAGTTCCGCCGGCCGATGAGCTGGAAGTTGTCCATGTTGCGGATCAGCGCCACCACCCGACCCTCGAGGTAGAAGGACTGACGGTCGTCGACCGGGATCGGCCGGTAGTTCTTGTTGGCGGGCTCCAGCACGATCCGGCCCGCGATGTTGTAGAAGCGCTTGACCGTTGTCTCGTCGCCGAGGCGCGCAACCACGATCTCACCGTTGCGCACCGACTCGGTCCTGCGCACAAGGATTAGGTCATCGTCGAGTATGCCCGCCTCCTCCATCGAGTCGCCGCGCACCCGGAGCAGGAATACCTCCTCCGATCCGGCGAAGCTCTTGTCGAGCATCATCGCCCCCTCGATGTTCTCCATCGCCAGCAACGGCATGCCCGCCACCACCGACCCGACGATCGGCACCGACACCGACGGCGCCATGCCGTTCAGCCGAATGCCGCGGCTCCGGCCGTCGCGTCGGAGCAGGAGCTTTCCCTTGTTCTCCAACGCGGAAAGGTGCTTGCGTACCGCGCTCTGATGAATGCGGAAATGCTCGGCGATCTCCCGTTCGGTGGGAGGCTGCTGATGCTTGTCGAAGAAGTTCTCGATGAACTTCAAAATCGAACCCTGGCGTGGTGTCAGTTCTATCATGTATCGAGAAGTACCGAATGGGAGAAACCAATGCGCGCACGATGCGCCCCGGTGCGAAATGCCTACACGCCCGCCTGCTTCTCGGCGATGTCACCGATGACGGGAAGCTTCACCATCTCGCGATTGTAGGCCTTGATCATCATCATCACCGACACGACGATGTAGCCCAGCCACACCAACGCGGGCACGAACCACCCGAAGAACGGAATGAACCCCAGCACGAAGTAGGCAACGGCCGCGGCCACCCAGAGGAGGGTCGACTGCATGCCATGGAACTTCACGAAGCGGCTCTGCTTCTCGAGGAGGAAGAAGATGAGCCCAAGAAGGCTGAGGTACGACAGCAGCCCGGCGATGTTCTCATCCATTCCGAGAGATGACTTGTTGGTACCGACTTCATCTGCCATTTGCCGTGCGCTCCTTATGAGGAAATTGTTGGGAAGGGCGTATACGCCGGTGCTCGTGGGGGGGCCGGTGGGCGGTTGCCGCCGGCGCATTCCGACGTCGGGGCGAGCATCCG
>CAZJYH010000973.1:0-1761 GCA_964549365.1 uncultured Alphaproteobacteria bacterium | reverse complement strand
CCGCCGGGGAGGCGATGCGGTCCGATCTCGACGACATGGTCGCCTGGGGTGGGATCGTATCTCGCACCAGCCGATGCGGATTGGGCGTTACCTCTCCCAATCCAATCCTGACAACGCTGAACAAGTTCCCGGAGATCTACTTGGCCGGGCTTCGCGAGCCCAACGACGGTGTCCTGCCGTCCTTCGACGTGGAGGCCGAGCTCTCCGGCTATGCGCGGGCCGTTGCCGAACTCGCACCGCAGGAGTCATCGTGACCATCCGGATCGAGATCGACGGTAATGCCGTCACCACCGAGAAAGGCAGGACACTCGTCGACGTGGCCGCGGAGGCGGGCGTCTACATCCCGACGTTGTGCTACCTGCCCGAACACCCCGCACTGGGGACGTGCCGGGTGTGTTCGGTCAGGGTCAACGGCACGGTCACGGCGGCGTGTGCGGTCAAGGTCAGCGAGGGGATGCGCGTTGAGGTCGACGCCCCCGAACTCGCCGACGTCCGCAAGGCGTTGGTGGAGATGTTGTTCTCCGAGGGCAATCACAACTGTCCCAGCTGTGAGAAATCCGGCCGGTGCACACTGCAGGCGGTCGGCTACGAGGTGGACATGGTGGTCTCGCGCTTTCCGTACCAGTTCCCCGAGCGGATCGCCGACCATGCCTCGGAGAGGATCTGGCTGGACCGAGACCGCTGCATTTTCTGCCAACGATGCGTGGAGTTCGTTCGGGATCTCAACACTGGCAAAAAAATCTTCAGCATCAGTGGCCGTGGGGGAGATGCTCGTATCGAGATCGACATCGAACTGGCCAACGCCATGCCTCCCGAGCAGGTCCGTGAGGCTGTCGACATCTGCCCCGTGGGAACGATCCTCCAGAAAGGGGTGGGCTATGACCAGCCCATCGGCGAGCGGAGCTACGACCTCGAATCGGTGAAGGACCGGGCGCTGGAACCGTCGCGGAGGGGTGAGAATGACCACATCGGACACCAATGAGTTTGCGTCGCACGAATTTCCAGCCACACCGCTTGACCCCGAACTCGCCGCCACACGCGCGGCCAAAATCAAGATCTCGATGATCAGCCTCTGCGGCTGCTGGGGATGCAATTTGTCGTTGCTCGACATCGATGAGCGGATGATCACCCTGTTGGACAAGATCACGATACTGCGATCGTCGTTCACCGATATCAAGCGCATTCCGGAGCGGTGCGCGATCGGATTCATCGAGGGTGGGGTCGCCAACGAGGAGAACATCGAGACGCTGCGGCACTTCAGGGAAAACTGCGATGTGCTGATCTCGGTCGGCGCCTGTGCGATCTGGGGTGGCGTACCGTCCCTGCGTAACCCGGTCGGGCTCAAGGATTGTCTTGCCGAGGCCTACACGGACTCTCTGACGAGGCCGCCCGGCTCACATCCGGTGGTGCCCTTCGACCGGCGGATCCCGGTCCTCACAAATAGCGTGTACCCGTGCCACGAGGTCGTGCACATGGACTATTTCCTCCCTGGCTGCCCGCCGAGCGCCGACGCAATCCTCGACGTGCTCGAGGATCTGATCAACGGGCGCCCGGTGAATCTGCCCAAAACACTGAACCATTTCGACTGATCGGGGACAGCGGGCATGGCGAAGACGATCGTGATCGATCCGATCACGCGCATCGAGGGACATGGGAAGGTGGTCATCGAACTCGATGACCACCACCACGTCACCGATGCCAAGTTGCACGTGGTCGAGTTCCGCGGCTACGAGAGGTTCATCCAGGGTCACCCTTACTGGG
>CAZJYH010000972.1:0-1763 GCA_964549365.1 uncultured Alphaproteobacteria bacterium | reverse complement strand
CGGATTGGTCTGATCCATGAACTGCGACAGCTGGTTCGTTCCGAAGAACGTGTTGATCACCGATGTGATCGTGCGGGCGTTGACCAGCTCGGCCGGCGTGAACGTCTCCACGTCGTGGATGTTCATCCGCTCCTTGATCGTGCGGGCCATGCGGGCCATGCCGACGTTGAACTGGCCGCCGAGCTGCTCACCGACGGTGCGAACGCGGCGGTTGCCCAGGTGGTCGATATCGTCCACCGCCTTCTTCCCCTGCTGCAGGTCGATCAGGTACTTGATGATCGCAACGATGTCGTCGCGGGTCAGCGTGGTCTGATCGCCCGGGATGTCGAGGCCCAGCTTGTCGTTGATGCGATAGCGGCCCACCTCGCCCAGGTCGTAGCGCTTGGGGTTGAAGAAGAGCTTGTCGATGAGGCCGCGCGCGGTCTCCAGATCCGGCGCCTCGCCGGAACGCAACTGGCGATAGATCGCCTCGAGGGCATCCTCCTCGCTGCGGGCGGCGTCCTTCTGAATCGTCTTGACGATGATGGAATCGGCCTGCGATGCCTCCTCGGTGAACAGGCGCACGGTCTCGGCGCCGGAGTGACGGATCAGCTCCATCATCTCGGCGTTCATCCGCACGTCCTTGCTGGTGATGATCTCACCGGTGTTCATGTCGATGATGTCGCCGGCGATGATCCGCTCGAGGAACTTGTCGTTGAGGCTGCTGACGGGCACCTCCTCGGTGAGCGTGAAGAGCTCCAACAGATCCTCATCGCTGGAGAAGCCGAGCGCACGCAGCAGCGTGGTGACCGGGAACTTCTTCTTGCGATCGATGTAGGCGTACATCACGTTCTGGATGTCCGTGGTGAACTCCACCCATGAACCGCGGAACGGGATGATTCGAGCCGAGAAGATGCGGGTACCGTTCGGGTGCACCGCGTCGGAGAAGAAGACGCCCGGCGAGCGGTGCAACTGCGAGACGACGACGCGCTCGGCACCGTTGATGATGAACGTACCGCGATCGGTCATCATGGGAATGTTGCCGAGGTACACCTCCTGCTCGATGGTCTCGATGAAGTCGTCGGACTCCTTGTCGGCCTTCGAGCTGAGACGCAGACGTGCCTTCAGAGGAACGGCATAGGTGAGTTCGCGATCGCGACACTCGTTGACGCTGTACTTCGGGCGCTCGACGCGATAATCGATGTACTCGAGCGTGAAGATCTCGCGCGCATCGTTGATCGGGAAGTTGGCGATGAAGCCGGCCTGCAGACCGACCGGTTTACGGTCCTCCGGCTCCGGGTCGGCCTGGAGAAAATCCATGTATGCGGCCAACTGCACGTCGAGCAGATCGGGCATGTCGATCACCTGCTTGACGCGCGCGAACGTCACCCGCTCGTTTGCGGTTTCGCCGGCAACTCTGTTATTGGCGCGATTCATTATCACGGTAGGTACCTCCAATCAGAAAGGAAGGTTGGCATCAACTCACGGATCGATCACCACGTCGTAAAGACAACAATGGATTCTCCACGACCGCTTGCCTTCGAAGCGGCCGTGAAGAATCCACAGGCCAGGGATGCAGGATGGATATTGATGTTGCCGAAATGATGTGTACGGGGCCGCG
The DNA here is from genome assembly GCA_964549365.1 of uncultured Alphaproteobacteria bacterium. Lineage (GTDB taxonomy): Bacteria > Bacteroidota > Ignavibacteria > OLB7 > OLB7 > JAFDZV01. The sequence continues at coordinate 163 of CAZJYH010000972.1, read as the reverse complement.
TGCTGTAGTTCGTCCGATACGCTCGAACAGATGCCATCGCTTGGAGTAGAAGTGTACGCATGAGCATGCCGACGATTCTACCAATGATTCAACGGAGCGACGAAGGCACCGCAGGGTTATTGTCACGCGCGGACTTACCCAACGTAAACCTCCAAACATAACG
>CAZJYH010000971.1:0-1767 GCA_964549365.1 uncultured Alphaproteobacteria bacterium | reverse complement strand
ATGGAAAGTTCTTCGACCAAATGCTGGCCCAAACTCAGGGAATACGACCGGCCCGGGTCGAGAACGGAGCCGAGCCGAGCTATTGGCTTTACACGATGCTTGCGGACAATAGCGACGATGTCATCACCCGGCTGGCTTCGATTGAGGTTGCGGCATCCAAATTGCATCGGCCCAACCATCTACATTCGGTATTCGCGCCGTTTCGGCGGTCCCTGCCAGGCTTGGAGTCCTTTTATGGAAAGCTCGTCCACATACCGTGCGGCTGGTGGGTGGATGAGGTCAGCAGAGAGCGGATCGTTTCCGTCATAAAGAACGATTGAACATGAGCGACATCCTTCTTTTCGATTGCGGCGTAGATTCTGACGGGCAGACGGCGATCTCGACCGTCCTGCAGTCGGGGGCGCTGGCCGCAGGGGCTCATGTTGGCGAGCTCGAACGCCGTGTATCGGACTATCTGGGCGGCCGCGACGTCGTGGCTCTGAGCGACATGACGAACGCGTGGGCGATGGCCCTTCGTTTGGGGGGGGTAGGCCCGGGCGACGAAGTGATGACCCTAGCGCTGAACTGCATGTCGTCGAACGCCGCCATCTCCATGGCCGGCGCCATTCCTGTTTGGGTGGATATCGATCCCGAGACCATGTCGATGGATCTGAGTGATTGCGAACGGGCGCTGACGGCCAAGTCCAAAGCTCTGATTTGCTATCAAGTGGCGGGTTATCCGGCCGACGTTCGGGCATTGAAGGCTTTCTGTGATCACCATGGCCTGTTGTTCATCGAAGATGTAAACAATGCATTCGGTGCGTCGTTCAATGGGGAGCGGATAGGAACCGTTGGTCGATTAGCCGTCTTGTCCTTTTACGCAAATCGTCAAGTCAACGGTATCGAGGGAGCCGCATTGATATGCGACTCCGTGGAGGACGCGGCGCGCGCGCGCCGCTTGCGGCGGTTTGGCATCGACGGCTCGACGTTTCGGGACAGCGCCGGCGAGATTGCCGATACGGTAAACGTACCGGAGATCGGGGCAGCCGCTTCACTAAGCAACGTGAATGCGCGGCTGGCCTGTTATCATTTGGACTCGCTGGACGATCGTGTGGCGCGCAACCAACGTAATGCGGCATGGCTGACAAAGCGGATCGAGCAGTGCCGAACGCGCGCAATTCAGCCGATTGTCGGCGCCGCCGCCGCCTACTGGGTATTGTTTGCCCGGAGCCGGGATCGAGATTCGATCATGGGATCGTTGAAGAGCAATGGTATCCATTGTTCGAAGCTGCATCAGCGCAATGATCGATATTCGGGATTTGGGGCCGCCAGTAGAGTCCTTCCGGGAACGACGGTTTTCCAGGATGAGGTGTTTGCGCTTCCCATCGGGTGGTGGCTTGATGAAGGGGATCTCTCACGCATTGCGCTGGCGTTAGAGGACGCCGAAAGAATCGCAGAGCAGCAATCATAGCAAGTTTAATGTGATGGCTCAGTTTCTCTCAATTTTTAGTACGAAAGCTCGGTAAGGCATGTTTTCGGGAAAAACTCTGATGATCACCGGAGGCACGGGATCCTTCGGTAATACTGTCCTTGAGCGCTTCATTAAATCTGACATAAAAAAAATTGTTATCTTTTCTCGGGATGAGAAGAAGCAGGAAGACATGCGCGTTTCGCTGCGTAGCGAGAAACTGGTCTTCTATATCGGGGACACAAGAGACCCTGCATCGATCATGCGAGCTATGTGCGATGTGGACTTCGTGTTTCACGCCGCAGCGCTCAAGCAGGTGC
>CAZJYH010000970.1:0-1767 GCA_964549365.1 uncultured Alphaproteobacteria bacterium | reverse complement strand
GGCCGAACGCGCCTGCGGTGTCGTTCCCGTTGTGGCGGTCGTCGTCGTGGTTGTGGTCGTGGCGGTGGTCCGGTTCGCGCGCGACTCCGCGGCGATGTCCACCTGCTTCACGCCCTCGCGAATGCGCTTGCGCTTCCCCTTGTTCTTGTCGGCATCGCTCTTGGCCATGTCGATCTTGCCGAGCACCGTCAGGCCCTGAAGCTTCGGCGGCTGGCTCACGAAGCGGATCGCGTCCGGATCAACCGGCGTCTGGTCGGCCTCCGAAACCGTCGGCTCCGGTTCGGGCTCCGGCTCCGGTTCGGGCTCCGGCTCGGGTTCCGGGGCCACGGCGCGTCCCTGCTGTGCGATCGCGCGCAATTGCTCCATCCGGGCAACGCGTGCCTCCTCCAGCAACGTCGCGCGCTGCTCGGTCGTCAGCTCCTCATCGGGTTCGGCGATGACAATCGCTTCAACCTCGACGGGATCGACGATCGGCGGCTCAACGACCGCCTGTACCGGCTCCGGCACGGCAACCATCTCCACCACGGGCTCCGGGGTCGGCTCCTCGATCGGCTCGGCGATCTCCTCGGCCGCCACCGCTTCGGCGATCTCCTCGACCGCCACCGCTTCAACCGGCACGTCGCCGGGCTCGTTCTCCGCCTTGACGCGCTTCTTCTCCTTTTCCTTGGCCTCTTTCTCCTTCTCCTCGACTATCGCTTCCTCGCGGGTGCGGACGCGCTTCTCGTGGTAGGCATCAACCTTCTTGCGCTGCTTCTCGATCTGACGATGTTCCTTCTCGAACTTGCCCATCACAAGGTCGTACATCTCCTGCGTAAGCGCGCTGGCCGGCTTATCGGCAACAGTATGCCCCTTGCCACGGAGGAACTCGACGATCGTCTCCTTGCCAATGTTCAATTCGGCAGCGACCTTGAACAGTCGGTATGTCTTCTGAGATGTTGTCGCAGCCATTCACACTCCAGTAAAAATGCTCTCTCGGGTCAATGCCTGTGTAGCGTCGAACGAATAGTCCGTGAGCGGCTCACTGCCGTCACTCGCAACCAGAGATACTTCCAAAACTACCCCTTCGCGCCCGCATCACCATGAGCGGAGCGGACGCATCATTGAAAAGATATGCACCACGTACGGAATGCCGCATGGCGGAATGCCGCACAACGGAGCGCCACACATTCGGGGCACGCCGGTGGGTGCGATGCAGGCGTAGAGCCGCGGGCCTCACGTTCCATCGTGCAGGACCCGCGGCGTAGAGCGAACGCAGCGCAGGAAGTTTGGTTCCGGTCTTCGAGTGGGCCTCGCACACGAACGCCTCGAAGCGTCCGCCGCAGCCATTACCCCTCCGCCGGCTGACCCAGCGCCGCCGACCGCGCCGCGCGTGCGGCGTTGGCCTGGGCGTCCTGATACATGCTGCGCAATTCGTCCTCGTTGAACTCGGAGGAGATCACCGTCCGCAGCTCCTCGAGCTTCTCCGCGGTCAGGCCCTCCAGGTTCAGAAGCACCAACTCGTCGGTCACAAGGAACTCCTTGGCCGTGTTGATGCCCATGTTCTCCAGCAGCGCGAAGAGCTCCTCGCCGATCTCGTCCTTGAACTCCACCAGCTCGATATCCTCGCCCCCTTCCTTCACCAGATCGATCGTGTAGCCGGTCAGCTTCATCGCCAGGCGCACGTTCTGGCCGCCCTTGCCGATGGCGAGCGACACCTGATCGTCGCCGACGAGCACCGTCGCCGTCTTGCTCTCCTCGTCGATCATGATATCCTTCACCTTCGCCGGC
>CAZJYH010000969.1:1379-1770 GCA_964549365.1 uncultured Alphaproteobacteria bacterium | reverse complement strand
CAGTGCTGACGCCGAACGACCGCCCGAACACCTCCGGCAACGTGCCGAGCATCGGTGCCTTCGGTCGCACCCGCATCTTCTCGTTCTTTGCCGAGAGCAAGCAGAGCGATTACTTCGACGTGAAGCTGATCGGAGGCCGGACCGGCGCCAACAGCACCATCCTGTTCGACTACGACTCCGCTCCGCAGCCGGTGCTGGACATCAGCGCCATTCCCAACCGTGCGAACACCGACTCCCTCGAACTCGTCTTCACGTCGAGCGCGGAAGCCACGCCGGATTGGCTGGAATACGTCGGCGGCATCTACTACGAGAACACCAAGAAGAACGGTCGTTATCCGGCGACGGTGGACGTGGTCGCCACGGCGATCGGCCTGCCCGGTACCAGCATCTT
>CAZJYH010000969.1:591-1369 GCA_964549365.1 uncultured Alphaproteobacteria bacterium | reverse complement strand
CGTTCCTTTGCGACATCTACACCGGTCTCGGCGGCGACTGCAGCGTCGATCCTTCGATCAACCAGAATCCGGTTGCCAACGTGCCGATCTTCGGCGGCATCGGCAACCGTGCCCGCTCGATCTACGGCCAGCTGACCTTCCACATCACCGATCAGATCTCGGTGAAGGCCGGTGCGCGTGCCTCGCGCGAAGACACCAAGCTGCTGTTCGCCGGCTTTGCGGCACGTCTGATCATTCCGCGCCTGAACCAGGAGCCGCTGATCACGCCGAACCTGCTGACGGTGAACTACAGCCCGCAGCAGAAGACGTTCCAGAGCTTCACGCCGACGGTCGGCCTCGACTACAAGTACAGCGACAGCCTGCTTGTCTATTACAAGTATTCGGAAGCGTTCAAGTCCGGCAACTACAACGGCCTGAACATCAACAATCCTCCGACCCGCGTCGAGCCGGAACTGGCGTCCAGCAACGAAATCGGCTTCAAGAGCTCGCTGCTGGAAGATCAGTCGCTGAAGGTGAACGGTGCGACCTTCATCACCACGATCACCAACGCGCAGCTGCAGACGCTGTCGCTGGCCAGCGGCGGCGTGACCAACCTGCAGAACGCCGGCTCGTACACCGTCTACGGTGCCGAGGGTGAAGTGAACTGGTACGTCACCGAGTCGCTGGTGCTGGGCCTGACGGGTGTTTACCTCAAGGGCGAGTACAACTACTTCATCGGTCAGGGCTTCAACGATCTGTACCTGAGCCAGAACAATATCGACTTCTCCGGCAAGGTGAG
>CAZJYH010000969.1:0-581 GCA_964549365.1 uncultured Alphaproteobacteria bacterium | reverse complement strand
AGAAGATCAATCTCCTCGGCTACTGCATGGGCGGGGCGATGTCGGCGATGTACACGTCGCTCAACCCCGAGAAGATCGCGAACCTGATCCTGCTGGCGGCGCCGATCGACTTCTCCGGCAAGGACACCGTCAGAACGCCGCGCTTCACCGGTACGGCATCGGCGAACTACACGTTCCCGTTCTTCTACGGCACCGACGCTGAAATCGCGGGCGACGTGTACTACACGTCCGGCTTCTACTACACGCCGGCCAACACCCTCGAGCAGCCGTCGTACTACATCGCCAACGCGCGGTTCAGCGTCTACGACCCGAAGTCCCGCGTTCGAGTGACGGCATACGGCAAGAACCTCGCGAACCAGTCCTACTTCACGAACGCGTATCGACAGGACTTCGGCGACACCGTGATCTGGGGTAATCCGCGTACCTACGGCGTGACGGTTCAGTGGGATTACGGCGGCTGAGAACGCGCCTGACCATTCGAGCAGTTCGCTGGCTTGCCTAATTCAATTCCGGGGAAATCAAACATGAATCGCCCAGACGCCGGTCTCATGAGGACCGCCATCGTTGTCGGACTTTCGTTG
>CAZJYH010000968.1:0-1771 GCA_964549365.1 uncultured Alphaproteobacteria bacterium | reverse complement strand
TCGGTAACGCATTGCTTTCATGGGAACTCCCTCCCCCCCGATGTACTCATCGGGGGGGCAGGGAGTTCACGGCTCTGATATCGGGCATGCGTCGGAAGAGACGACCACTGGCGAAGTATGCATTGTGCAACAACGCCGTTCAAAGTTCAGAATGCAACGTTCAAAGTACTCGCCGTCTTCGCAGCCCGACGGTGTCCTGCCGAGCGTCCAGCTTCCAACAAGATGATGCACGCAACGGCGCAAAGCCCAATCCCTCGCGACCAGCCACCCGCACCTTGCTGCTCTTCCGAGCTTCCAGCGTCCGACGTCCAGCGTCCGGAGTGACTGCACCGCAGAGGACGCGGAGGGGCGCAAAGGCCGGCCGACGGCGAGTCGCTACACATCGAACGGCGTGGCCTCCTCTCCCTCCACCGTGTCGTCCGCGTCCTCCTCGTCGGCGCGCCGGCGCAGCGTGATGACGGTCTGTCGCACCATGCCGTAGAGGAGGAACAGGAGCATGAAGGGGAAGATCGCGGCCCCCTTGGTGACGGCCGATGCGATGATGCCGACGAGCAGCACGAGGAATTTCGCCGGGGCCTTCGCGATTCCGCGCTTCGTCGGCTTCGGGAGCGTATCGTAGCGGATCGTGCTTACCATCAGCAGCGACACGCCGACGGTGATCACCGCCAGCAGCGCGGGCTTCAGATCGGCCGGCACCAGGCTCGCCTCCGGGATATGATAGAAGACGAGGTAGCTGATCAACACCAGCGCGGCCGACGGGATCGGCAGGCCGCGGAAATAATCCTTGTCGAAGCCGACCAGTTGCACGTTGAATCGCGCCAGTCGCAGCGCGCCGCACAGCGCCGGAAGCGAGGCCAACACCACGCCGGCGGTGTCCCACTGGTGAAAGAACGCGCGATAGAGGATGAACGAGGGGGCTGCGCCGAAGCTCACGACGTCGGCAAGCGAGTCCAGCTCGACACCGAACTCCGAGCTGGTGTTCGTCAGGCGCGCCATGGCGCCGTCGAGCGCGTCGAAGATGCCCGCCAGCACGATCAGCCATGCGGCCGCCGTATAGTTCCCGTCGGCGGCCTTCACGATCGCGAAGAAGCCGCTGAAGAGATTCATGCTGGTAAACAGGTTCGGGATCACCGAACGCGTCACTCGAATCGGCACGGGCGTTCTAACAAATGAAGAGGGAAGGCCGGGCACGCCGCGTTGGGTGCCGGCCGCTTCTTACGTCGTCGGGAGACGGCAGAGCACCGTCTCCCCGGCGACCACCATGTCGCCGAGCTTGACGTCGATCACCACCGTGGGGGGGAGGATCAGATCCATCCGGCTGCCGAACTTGATCATGCCGAATCGATCGCCGACGTGCACCGGATCGCCCACGTCGATCTTGCAGACGATGCGCCGCGCCACCATGCCGGCGATCTGCTTGAAGAGGATTCGCATGTGCGCCCCGGCCACGCCGATATGCGTGCGCTCGTTGTCGGTGGACGCCTTGTCGTGGTACGCCACCAGATACTTCCCCTTGATGTACGCGTAGTAATCCACCGTGCCGGAGATCGGCAGTCGGTTGACGTGCACGTTCAGCGGCGAGAGAAAGATCGAGATCTGCTTGGCCGGGCCGTGATGATACTCACGATCGTCCACGTCCTGAATCACCACCACCTTGCCGTCGGCAGGCGATATCACGGTGCGCCCGTCCTCGGCGGCCTCCGGGGTCGTGCGGTCCGGAGAGCGGGAGAAGTAGAGCGTGAAGGCGCCCCGAAAGGCCGCCCGTGCTATC
>CAZJYH010000967.1:0-1777 GCA_964549365.1 uncultured Alphaproteobacteria bacterium | reverse complement strand
AGGGGCACCCCGGACGCGACATGCATCTGCCGGGGATCGAGTCGAGCACCGGATCGTTGGGCCAGGGCCTCTCGATTGCCGTCGGCATGGCGATGGCCGACAAGCTGCTCGACAACAACGGCGCGCGCGTCTACGCCCTCACCGGCGACGGCGAGCTGCAGGAGGGGTCGATCTGGGAGGCGGTGATGTCCGCAGCTCATTATCGGCTGGACAACTTCTGCATGATCGTCGACAACAACGATTGCCAGATCGACGGCCGCGTTCCCGACGTGATGAACATCTACCCGATCAAGGAGAAGTTCGAGAGCTTCAACTTCCACGTGATCATGGTGGATGGGCACGATCACGCCGCCCTGCTGGCCGCGTTCGACGAGGCGAAGGCGACGACCGGCAAGCCGAGCTGCATCATCGCGCGTACGTACATGGGGCACGGGGTCTCGTTCATGGAGGATCGCTTCGAGTGGCACGGCAAGCCGCCGAATCCCGAGCAGGCCGTCCAGGCGCTGGATGAGCTGGTTGGTTAGTGGTTGGCCGTCAGCGGTCAGTAGTACAGGAAGTTGACAGTTGGTTCGGTATACACGCACGTACAGAGCTTCCCCCATGAAGCGCGAGAACCGCCGGGGGATCTGTTATGGCTCATGCGAACTTTGAAAGATTGAGAGTCTATCGACTCTCCGAACAGTTGGCCGACAGGATTTGGCATATCTCGATTCGGTGGTCACAGCTGCCTCGCGATACTGTTGGGAAGCAGCTTATCAAGGCGTGTGACAGTATTGGCGCCAACATCGCTGAAGGAGTCGGGCGCGCAACCTATGCGGACAATCGGCGATTTGTGTACATGGCGCGAGGCTCGCTCAACGAAGTACGTCACTGGTTACGCAGGGCATTTACGCGTAACCTGCTCGATGAACATCAAGTTTCAGAGCTGCGCTCGATGATCGATACGCTTGCTCCGATGCTCAACGCATATTTGAAGTCGATTGGCAAACGTAGTCAGTAGCAACCATGGACAGTATGCATACCGCCTTGTGTGTGTCCACTGACTACTGACCATAAACAACTAACTACGCACGATGAACTTTCAACAAAACGGCGGAAAGGCCACGCGATTCGGATTCGGTGAAGGTCTGGTGGAGCTCGGCGAGCGCGACGAACGCATCGTGGTGCTCGGCGGTGACATCACCGGCTCGGTGATGACCAATCTGTTCAGGGACAAGTTCCCCGACCGCTTCTTCTCGATGGGCATCGCGGAGCAGAACGCCACCACCGTGGCCGCCGGCCTGGCGCTCTCCGGCAAGGTGCCGTTCTTCGCCAGCTACGGCGCGTTCTGCGCGCTGCGCAACGCGGACCAGCTTCGCATCTCCGTCTGCTACAACGAGGCGAACGTGAAGATCGGCGGCGGGCACTCCGGCATCTCGGTGGGCCCCGACGGCGCGACGCATCAGATCCTGGAGGACATGGCCTTCCTGCGCGCCCTGCCGCACATGACGCTGGTGGTCCCGTGCGATTACCTGGAGGCGAAGAAGGCCACGATCGCGATCGGCGAGATGGTCGGCCCGGCATACATCCGCTTCGGCCGTGAGCCGGTCCCCTCGTTCACCCGTGAGGACACCCCCTTCCGTCTCGGCAAGGCCGAGGTGTTCCGCGAAGGGAACGATCTGGCGATCATCGCCACCGGCTGCATGGTGTGGGAGTCGCTGGTGGCCGCGGAGGAGCTGGCGAAGGAAGGGATCGAGGCCCGTGTGATCAACCTGCACACGATCAAACCGATCGACAC
>CAZJYH010000966.1:0-1787 GCA_964549365.1 uncultured Alphaproteobacteria bacterium | reverse complement strand
ATAACTACCCCATCCTCGCGCCCTTCTGGGACTTCATGCGCCTTTCCGGCGGTGCCGGCGGATGCGGGAAGCCTCTGATTCATTATAAGTTGGGCGGGAACGCGCCGAGTCGCGTTCTTGTCGTCGAATGGCGTGATATCGATCTCGCGTATCGCGGGCCACGTTTCGGCACGTTCCAGGTTCGAATCTACGAGACCTCGAACCGGATCGAATTCTGGTACGGCCGTATGAGCAGCTGCGATGTCTGTGGCCGAGGCTACGGGTGCACATCGACCTCGGCCTCGATCGGCATTGCCGCAAGCCCCTCGAGCTTCATCAGCATCACGCCCACCGCTTCCGGTCCGGTATCGAGCTCGGTCTCCAGCAACGACTACGTCGATCTGAACAGCGTGCCGACCAACGCCGGTGATCTCTACATCTTCATCGCATGCGGCGTGCAGCTTACCGGCCGTACCGGCCCCGGAAACGGAGGCACCGTAACGATGGCCAACGGCGATACGTTCTTCACGGGGCTGACAACCCAGGTCGGAAGCTCCGCTGTGTATCGGCCGTTCGTGCAGAATCTGAGCGACCCGGGCTGCTCCGGAACCATGACGATGACGATCTCCGGCCCAGCCGCGAGCGACTACTACTTCGGCACGCCCGGAACGTCCTCGCGCAGTGTGACGCTGGCAGCCGCCGCGCGCGACACGGCGGCCATCACCTTCATGCCCACGGCAACCGGCGTTCGCAATGCGACGCTGGTGGTGAACGGGCCGGCCGGATTCGTGCGGAGCTACAACCTGGCGGCGACCGCACCGCTGGTGAACTACACCGGCAACATTCCGCAGGGGGGGACCACGAACATGATGACCGGAGATACGCTGCTTGCCGGTTTGCTCGTGCCGAGGCACACATCGCAGTGCTTCACGCCGTTCTCGTTGACGAACATCAGTCCGGCCAATCAGTTCATCGACTACACGATCAACGATCCGAGCGGACAGTACACCATCTCGCCCGACACCACGCTCGGCGCGGGGGGCACCACGGTGCCGATCGTCTGCTTCACGGCCAACGGTTTCGGACCGCAGCGCGCAACGCTCATTGTCAACGCCGGCGGCGAGATCCGGACCTTCACCCTCAACGCGATCAGTGCTGCTCCGGGTGGTGATCTTCGGGCCAACGGCACGGCCATCGACTCGACGGCTCAGTTGTTCCGCAATGTCTACGGCTGCGTGGGGGAGGAAGTGCGGTCGATTCCGATCACGATGGTCAACCTCGGCTATGGAGACTTCTCGGTTCAGAAGGTGGAGTTCTATCAGATCGACAGTGTCTATGGGCAGGGTGTGCCTAAGTACCCGTATCTCCGCGACGCTCAGGATCGCCTGATCCCGTCGTACGAGTACATCCTTACCGACGCGCCGGCACGTGCTCCGTATTCGGCGAACACGCTCAGCTATCCGATCTCGGTACCGCAGGGCGGACAGCGGACGATCTACCTGACGTTCATCGGCGCCCGCGCCGGCAAGCGCTTCGCTCACGCGGTGATTCGCACCAACGGCCAGTCGCTTGCCAGCCCCGATACGAACGGCATACCTGTTGAAGGCCTCATCTCGTTCGATGTGTATGCACGTGGCGCCAGTGCACTCCTCTCCGATCGCACCGCCGGTGGCCTGCCGCGGGCGGTGGACTTCGGTGAGAACCGCGTCGGTGAGACGACGAGCCGCTTCCTCAAACTCGTCAATGCCGGCACCTGCCCGCTGCGCATCAACCTGACGCGCATGGAGATCGTGGCCGGCGACGTCGAC
>CAZJYH010000965.1:0-1787 GCA_964549365.1 uncultured Alphaproteobacteria bacterium | reverse complement strand
CCCGGTCTCTACCCCGGCCTCCTTCGCGGCAGCGGCAAGGTGGTTGTTGTGGGTGGCCAGTTCGTTGCGAATGGCCAGCCGCTTTTCGTCCTCGCTGAGTTGCGCGAACTGCTCATCGTCGGCCAGCTCCTGCCGCCGGGTCTGCAGGGCAAAGTATGTCTGGCCGTTGGCAATCACGGACTTGCCGGGGTCGCCGTTCTGAACGATCAGATAGCAGGCATAGCGCGAAAGGTGGACATCAGGCACCGGCCGCTGCGCACCGGAACCGATGGAGACCATTTTGGTGGTATCACCGAAATGGTCATCCGGTCGTTTCCCGGATCCTTCACAGGCGGTGCGCGCCCTGTCCACTACCTGAAGGAAGTTGCGCCAATCCTGATATTCCAGCAGCGGCGCCAGATCGCGTGCCGACCAGAACTCGTTCCCCTCGGTATCGAACTGACGGATGCTCTCGAACGTGGCATGATGTCGTTGAGTGATGCTTTTCCTGGGCATGGTCAACCTCCTTGTACCTCGAAGGTGTGGACGGATATGTTCGGGGGGAATGCGTTCAATTCGAGTCGTTTCTTCGAAGCCGCCTCGGAGAGTTTCTCCGGGCTACTCAGCTTCTCCATGATCGCGGCGTCGAGGTGCTCCTGTTCGGCCCGGTCAGGAGCATGGACATGGAACGATCCCGGTGCCGGCATGTAGATCGCCTCTTGCATGACCCGATGGCAAGCTCCCGACGTTCGGAACGCGACCGAAATAAATGCGTGCATCAGGACATCAGGATCCAGTTCTTCCCCGCACTCTCAGTTGGCGAAATACCCGTCGCGGGTTCACAACAATTCTACGCCGCACAAACCATCCTCGAAGACAAGCGGTCTGTCTTATCCATAATTCGTCATTCCTCATCATTTTTCATCGTAATTCGTCATTCCTCATTCCTAATTCTCCTCCCCCTACCCCACCCCCAGCGCCTTGAAGACGGCGTCGCCGGGATCGGCGTAGAAGCTGGTCTGGAACCGGGCGAAGAGCTCGCCGGGAACCGAGGGGATATCCCCCACGCTGGCCATCGGGAGCAGCACGCGGCGAGCGCCGGCATCGAAGGCGGCCTGCAGCGATTCCGCCAGGTTGGTCACCGGCACGATGCTCCCGCCCAGGCTCATGCTCCCCAGCACGACAAGCTGCGGCTGCAGCGACCGGCCCAGCAGCGCCGAGCAGAGCGCCACGAACGTGGTGAGCGTCAGGGCCGTGGCCGCGCCGCTGTTGTTCAGATCGATGGCGTGCAGGTGGAAGTCGTGTTCGGCGGGCTTCATCGAGGCGCTCACGCGGCCGCCGTTGGCCTTGAAGTAGTCGAAGCCGACCTTGATCGCCTCGCGCGCCGCCGTGCTGGAGCCGAGGCCGGAGGTCTTCAGCACGCCGTTGCCTGCGGTCACCTGGGTCTCCAGGCGGTACAGCCCCAGATGGCCGTTGCTCCCGGTCGCCACGGTGTGCAGCACGCCGGGGTTCAACACACCGTCCGGAATCAACATGCCGCCCCCCTGCTCGGGGACGCCCACGAAGTGTTCCTCGCGCGTCTCGAGGTCGATGTAGGAGAAGTGGACGTCGAAGAACTCCATCCCGCCGATCTTCTTCAACTGCTCCTTCACGCGCCGTCGCGACTCCAATGCGTACTCCAGGCAACGACGCACCGCCTCCTTGGTATACTCCTCGTTGGGATAGAGGAGCTTCAACAGTCCGGAGACCGTGCGCTTGACGGCGATGGTGTCGCGCTGGTTCAGGTCGCGGCCCAGCGTGAAATACTT
>CAZJYH010000964.1:0-1791 GCA_964549365.1 uncultured Alphaproteobacteria bacterium | reverse complement strand
GCCCAGGAACAGCGCACACCTGCGCCATTTGTCTCGCAATGACATGCGGACATTCGAATAGCCAAGTCTGGGATAGGCACTTATTGCCGGGCGCCGAAACTCCCGTGTCGCGTCGATATCCCGTCGGATAAATCCCGGCATTCTCGACACGGTTCCGATCGAACGATCGGCGGCGGACATTTCCCGGGCTGATGAGTTCGGACAGCCTGAATCCCGGCATCGCGGAAATGTGCGCACGTTTCCGACGAATCATGCACCGACGACAACATCGCAGGAAATTCCACATGACACATCCTCAACCGCAGGGTTTTCTCGCCGCTCCGTCCGTCGGCTCGGGACCGGGCGTATTGGTGCTCCACGCATGGTGGGGACTGAACGACACGATACGAACGGTCTGCACGAGGCTGGCCGATGCCGGCTTCACGGCATTCGCTCCGGACCTCTATCGGGGGGCGCACGCCGAGGCCATCGCCGAGGCCGAGGCCCTCAGCTCGGCGCTCTTCGGGAACCTGGAGCAGGCCCGCGCCGAGGTTGCCGCCGCTGCCGCATTTCTCGACGAGCGGACCGGCCGGGCCGATGAAGGGCTTGCGGTGATCGGTCTTTCGCTCGGCGCATTTTTCGCGCTGGATATCTCGACCGTCGATCCCGAACGCGTCCGGTCCGTTGTGGTCTTCTACGGGACCCGCCCCGGCGCGGACTTCAGCAACGCTCGCGCCGCTTATCTCGGCCACTTCGCGGAGCGTGACGAGTTCGAACCGCAGGCCGATGTGGATGCCCTGGAAGAGGCGCTGCGTCGCGCGGGGCGTCCGGTCGACTTTCATCGATATGCCGGTACCGGGCACTGGTTCTTCGAGCCCGATCGCCCGGATGCCTACAATGCCGAGGCCGCGAGCCTTGCGTGGGAGCGAACGCTCGCCTTCCTCCGGCGCCCTTCGCTTCACTAGGCCCGAATGTGCGCTCATCGCACCGGCAGGGCGTCGCGCCGTAATGGTCCAGGCGATGCCCCGCCGATTCACCATGTGATGCGCATGCAAATGGAATTTCACGGCCCGTGAGGCCGACCATCAAAACCAATGCGAGGTCATAATGTTCGAGAAGGATCTGCTGCAACGAGAGATCGAGGCGAGGCTGGGCGCGCCCGGGAGTGCCGACGAACTGCTGAACGCGAAGCGGGAAAATGGGCTGCAGTTCATGATCGACGCGCGACGCGATCAGACGACTGCCGATGTGGCCGCCGTATTCCATGGGGTCAGCGAGCGCTTCGAGGTCGAGCCGCTGTTTCCCGCGCCGAGGTTCACCCCGCCCGGCCCGGACGAGGAGTCCGCGTGGGGCGACACGCTCTTCCTGGCCACGGTACGCGGCGTCGCGTTCGACGACATCACCGCGACCGCGTGGGATATCGCGCACGCGGCGCGGGCGGAGGGAGGTTTTGCCCGAGTGATCCCGGAGATCCCGCGTCTGGTTCCCGAAATGCCCGCCGACGCCGAGCCCGCGGCAGCGTCCGCTCCGGAAGGCTGGGAGCATAAGGCAATGCGGATCAAGGAGGCGTGGGACGAACTCGCCCGACATGGTAGGACGCCCGGGAAGGGAATTTTCATCGCGCATCCGGACAGCGGATGGGTCAAACATCAGGTGTGGGAGAAGGGGGGGCTCGACACCGACCGACAACAGAATTTCATGCCCAACGAGACGGAGACGGACGCCACCGATCCGTTGAATGGGGCTCAACCCGGCCACGGCAATTCGACGGCGAGCGTGATGGTTGCGCCGCGGGGGGGCAAGATCACGGGC
>CAZJYH010000963.1:1529-1798 GCA_964549365.1 uncultured Alphaproteobacteria bacterium | reverse complement strand
CGGCAAGCACGCACGCAAGCAGCAGCGGTAGAAGGATCCTGACGGTTGAAACGGGGGACATCACGTACGACCTTTGACTCATGCCGGACGATGCGCCGGCACTATTTCCAACGGAAGTGAACGAACACTCGACCGAAGTTCTTGCTGTCCTTCTCCACCCGATGATACAGCGCCTTGATCTCCTTCTGCTCGAGGAACCGAAGCACGCGCTTCTTCAACTGACCGGAGCCCTTCCCCGGAATGATCTCCACCAACGGTGCACGTTTGGC
>CAZJYH010000963.1:0-1519 GCA_964549365.1 uncultured Alphaproteobacteria bacterium | reverse complement strand
CGATGATGCCGTTCAGCGCGCGTTCGATATCCTGCCCTCGGTTGAAGATGTCGTGCAGATCAAGCTTCAGCTTCATCGATGTCGGGTATGCGCGGTCGAGTATTGGAACAGACACACAAGCCTGCCGGGTGTCGCACACGTAAGCACGTGGCCGATGCCGACAGGCTTGCACAACGGATACTACTTCGTCATTTCGAGCATGCGCTCGAGCGAGCGCCGCGCGCCCGCCATCACGTCGTCCGGAAGGATGATCTCCGGCGCGCGATTGCGCATGCAGAGATAGATCTTCTCCAACGTGTTCAGCTTCATGTAGGGGCAGTTGTTGCAGCTGCAGCTCTCCTCCTCCGGCGGCGCAGCGATGAAGCGCTTCGCCGGCGAGAGCTTCTGCATCTGATGCAGGATGCCCGATTCGGTTGCAACGATGAATTCGTCGGCGCTCGACTCGTGCGTGAAGCGCAGCAGCGCACTCGTCGAGCCGATGTAGTCGGCGCGGGCGAGGAGCGTGGGCTCGCACTCCGGATGCGCGATCAACAGCGCGTTCGGATGGCGGTGGCGCAGCTCCACGATCTTCCGCTCACTGAAGGTCTCGTGCACGATGCACGTCCCCTGCCACAGCACCATGTCGCGGCCGGTCTTTCGGATGAGATAGCCGCCGAGGTTTCGATCGGGGGCGAAGAGGATCTTCCGGTCGGCCGGAATCTGCTCGATGATCCGCTCGGCCGACGACGACGTGCAGATGATGTCGCTGGCGGCTTTCACTTCGGCCGAACAGTTGATGTACGTAATCGAGACATGGTCAGGGTACATCGCCCGGAATTTCCTGAACTCCGGCGCGGGGCATCCGGACGCAAGCGAACATCCGGCGGCCATGTCGGGGATCACCACCTGCCGCCCCGGATTCAGGATCTTCGCCGTCTCGGCCATGAAGTGCACGCCGGCGAAGACGATCATCTCCGCATCGGTCTGCTGCGAACGCCGGGCCAGTTCGAGCGAATCGCCGATGTAGTCGGCGATGTCCTGGATCTCGGAATCCTGGTAGTAGTGCGCCAGCAGAACCGCGTTGTTCTCCTTCTTCAATCGAAGGATCTCCTCGGCAAGGTCAAGCCGTGGATCGATGTCCTCCACACCCAGCATGTGCGTGGCCGAGTCGTCGAGGATCGTCAGGGGATCGAGAGCCGTGAGGTCGGTCATAGCGGATGTTGCTCCTCTGTTGCCGATTGCCCGGCGCGCGGTTGCGCGGCCCGCATCCGGCGGAGTTCAAGTATACTGGAACTTGATCACGCGCGCAACGCGGCGGCAACTGCCCCGCGCATCGTTCGGGCCGGCCGCCTGCCGTCTTCGGCGCGTGCCCCGTAAGCGGGCATGATGGGCCTGTGTACGCGACGCCACGGCGCTCGTTGCGGCGCCGACGCCGTACGGGCCCCATCATGCACAACAACATGTAAGCACAACGATCGAATGCGATCGGGAAGATGGCGCTTGCGTGGATTCGAGATGTGGGTGATGGCCGGAAGAGACC
>CAZJYH010000962.1:0-1800 GCA_964549365.1 uncultured Alphaproteobacteria bacterium | reverse complement strand
GCCGACGCGGAGGTCGAGCGGCTGCGCGAACGCGGCGCGGCGGTCTACCACGAGATCAACGACGTGCCGAGCGTGTCCGGAGGGGCGCAGGAGATCCTGCATCACACATCACCGGGGACTCCGTGAAGATCCCACGCGTTTCGGTGATCACCCTCGGCGTCGCCGATCTCGACCGCTCGACGCGATTCTATCGCGACGTGCTCGCGACGAAGCCGACCACGTCCTACGAGGGCGCGACGTTCATCGAGCTTCCCGGCGTCCGGATCGCGCTCTATCCCCGTGAGCATCTCGCGCACGACATCGGCCCGGGCGTGCCGGCCGCTCCTGCTCCGTTCTCCGGCCGTGCCGTCGTCAAGGAGCCGGGGGAGACGTTCTGGGGCGGCTTCAGCGGGTACTTCGCGGACCCGGACGGCTATCATTGGGAGGTGGCGTGGGGGCCGATGTTCGAGTTCGCCGCCGATGGGTCGCTGCGTTTCACGCCGGAGGGGCCATGACGCCGACGGTTCAACGTCGGGCGCGGCGACGGTTGAGCCGGCCGTGGCGCATCGTCGCGATCTCGGTGTGTGCCCTCGGGGTCGCGTTCCTTGCCGGGGCGTGCGCGATCGTATTCGACGGTCTGAACGATGCCGAAGGACGGTCCGACGTCGGGGTCGTGCTCGGCACCACGGTCGACCCGGAGGGAGACCCTCCGCCCGGCTTGCGGCCCGTCTCGACAGGACGGCCGACCTATGGCGCGCCGGTGCGTTCGCGCGCGTGATCGTCAGCGGAGGCATCGGGCACGAAGGGTACAACGAGGCGGAGGTGATGCGGCGGTATCTGACCGAGCACGGTGTGCCCGACCGCGATATCATCCTCGACAGCAACGGCGTGGACACGTATCACACGGCGCGCTTCGTTGCCGCCTGGATGCGGGAGCACGACGCGCATATTGCCCGCATTATCACACAATACTTCCATATCTCCCGCACGAGATTGGCCCTCAAGCGCTTCGGCGTCGTCGAAGTGCGAACGGCGCACGCCGACATTTTCGAGACGCGGGATCTCTACTCGATCCCGCGCGAGGTTCTCGGATATTGCGCGTACGCGCTGCGTCCGTACAAATAGCCCGTGCGTCGAGTTGATCGATTCCCAATCGTCGCCGCAACCGCAATGCCGCGGCAAACGGCTCGAATTTCAGTCGCAGGGGAGCGGCGTTGAATATCGCCACGAATCGTCCGCCGGCATCACCATCGTTCACAAGAGGCCTCATCTCCGCCGAACATTCTCCATAGTCGCCATTTGAGAATTTTCGCACAAACCTTTGGATCATTTTTCCGTTTGGTGGGTTATTACAGGAAAGGTGATTCATCCCGTGACTTCCGTGATAGTTTCAATCACGCGAGGCGCTCATCCGATCACCGCGTTCACAGAGATACTCGACTCGATCTATTGCCGTGCCGTCAATGCGCACGGACGTTCGGTTCTCGTTCCTCCGGTTGTCTTATTGCAGGAATTCCGACGGCGCCCGCGTCGGCGATTCCGACTCGATCCACAGCACAATCAGCAGCATGCGGGGAATGTCATCCGCCGCGCACGACGCGACGCGGAGGAGCGCGGCATGTCTCTCCGCGCCGCAGCGACCGTCCGCAAGGTGAACGTCGGGAAATGATCGTCGGGAAATGATCGTCACGGCGCGCAGACGGGCGCCCTCGCATTTCCCCCGGATGCTCCGATCGCCGAACCGATTCCAACGTACCATCATATATCGCTTCAACCTGGTGTTGAGGCATTCGTGCGCACCCAGAGTGCGCGGCTTTATCC
>CAZJYH010000961.1:0-1801 GCA_964549365.1 uncultured Alphaproteobacteria bacterium | reverse complement strand
GAGCCGTCGTATTCCCAGTACTCGAACGAGAACGTGATGGTGCTTCCCGGCACGATCGGCGCGGATGGGGCCGCGAAGACGGCCGAGCGATCCTTCGACCACACCATCGTCGCGTTCGGCATGCCGGCGGTGATCTTCACCGTCTGCGCGAGGTCCGCCGACGGCATCTGTGGATCGTTGAACGGCTCCGGGCTCCTGACAAGGATTCCGAAGATGGAGCCGTCGGGCCGCTTCACGACGTTGAACTCCGTGGTGTCGGCGGCATCCAGCTCCGCAAGGCAGAGCGCGCCGGCCACCAGGCGATCGAAGCGGTCCGCGAAGTCGCGGAGCAGACTCCCCGGGAGCGCCGCGTCGTTGCCGGCGATGACGTTGGCCGCGGCGGCGAAATCGGCCTCCGGTCGTCCTGCGGTGATGGTGTACACCGCCAGCTTCGCCGTGGCTCCGCTGCCCGAGAGGATGCAGCTGTTGATGTGGGCCGCGAAGTCGGCGTAGCGCGACGTCCGGAACACGTACCGATGCACCTCGCGCCGCGCAACCGCGGGATCGGCGGCGGGATCGGCCCCAGGCTGGCTCTCGGGGTCGTAGTTCAACTCGCCGAACACCGCGTTGAACACCGCGGTGTACATCTTGTCCGGCCCCAGCGGCACCAGTCGATTCGTCGTGCGCGACGCCGGGGGCTCCCCCTCCAGCATCGGTGTGAACTGAACGCATCGGCGCCCACGCACCGTCACGTTCTTCACGATGTTGTTGAACATCAGAACGTCCTTTGCAAGCCGCGGGCTGGGATCCTTGCTCCACGAGGTCCCGAGGACGATCGTGGACTCCGCCGGCGGCTTCGCCGGATCCTGCACGGCGATCTCCATGTCGGAGTAGATGTACTTCAGCCCGCCGTATGCCTTCCAGCGTCCGTAGAACGATCCCACATAGTTCTGATCGTAGTACAGCGAGAGCTTGGGGGCCGCGTAGTACAGCGGCTTTGCGTTGATCACGTTGCCGTCGGGGCGTGGATACGAACGCTTGTAGTCGATGTAGTTCCGCAGCGAGGCGTATGGGTACGATCCCTCCTTGTTCGCGGCGACCAGCGCGGCATACTCCGGGCGCGTGACCGTCGAGATGCCCGAGCCGATCTGATGGAAATGCCCCACCGGCCCCGCCGTCCGGAAGCCGAACGTATAGTAGCGTCGATCGTCCGGGGCCCCGGAGATCTTCTCGTTCGTCACGATGCGCACCGCGTAGTTGGTGTTCGGCCGCCAGATCGGCTGCGTCAGCCGCTTCAACGAGAGATCCAGGCTCTGTGCTCCCTTCCGTGTCTCGTGTGGGTTCGGGAGATTCGTGTTGTAGCGATAGGCCGACGGGGGCAGCCAGCACACCTCATGGACGAGCGTCCCGCACGGCAACAGCGCCGGGTTCTCCGAGCCCGGCAACGTGCCGGCGAAGCGCACCGCGCGGTCGTACTCCGCCTGCGCCGCGTCGCGCCGCTCACGTGCGTCGTAGGCGGCCGCCGATTCCGAGTCCGTCGCCTCCTCCGCCGTCACGCTCGCGATCGCCGCCTGCAGCTCGGCGTTCAATGTGCCGATGAGCGTGCCGTTCAGGTATGTCTTCAGGTCGTTCCAATACGTCGTCTGCCATCCGGGCGGCTGCGCGAGGTTGCACGAGGTGGCGGCCTCGATCACGATCCGGTCGATCGGTTCGCTCGCGTTCTCGTAGGTGATCGCCCTGAGCAGCTCGCGCGCGGTCTTCACCTCGCGCTTGCGCAGCGGATCGTACGGGAGGTCCTGCTGCACCGGGCACATCGTCGGCA
>CAZJYH010000960.1:0-1801 GCA_964549365.1 uncultured Alphaproteobacteria bacterium | reverse complement strand
GAGCGGCGAACCCCTCCTGACCTCCCCTTTGCCAAGGGGAGGAACGCACAACGGGGAGTCCGGAAGCAGAGAGGGTGTCGGCCGAAGCTACGTCATCGCCCACATGCTGCAGTGACGTCCCTTGGTCCCCTCAGGTCTATAGTTGCCAAGGCTGAATGCCCTCCTTCGCTCCGCTCCCGGAGACCTCGAACGTGAACGACGATCTCAAATTCATCTACTTCACTCCCGCCGATATCCAGACCCCGCGTGTGGATCGGCAGTGCGTGGTGCATTTCTGCGAGTCGGTGCATCGCCTCGGCGTGGATCTCGAGATGGTGACGCTCGGCATCGAACTGCTGGGGCACGAGAAGGCCGCCGAGCATCCGCTGGAACCGTATCGCATCAAGGAGCGATTCCCGGTGGTGACGGTGCCGACGCGGATCAACCAGCGCACCCAGGATCATCACGCGGTGCGCGCCGCGCTGACGCGCCTCTGGGCGAACGCGACGCGCGCGTTCGGCTACATCCGGCGGCAGCCGCGCGAGCGGCGCCTCGTCTTCTTCGTCAAGAACTACGCCCCCGCGCTCGCCTTCCTTGCGATGCGCGCGCTTACCCGCAAGAAGCTGCTTCTGCTCTTCGAGGCTCACACCACGCCCCGCCGTTTCTATCAGCGGTATCTGCTGCGCCATGCCGACGGCATCGTGGCGAACTCGTTGGCGCTCGGGCATGACCTGGTGAATCTGTACGGCGTGCCGGCCGATCGCGTCGTCGGCACGCATCAGGGGATCGACCTCGAACTGGTGGAGCGCGAGCGCGTGCCGCGTGATGAGGCGCGGCGGATGCTGGGGATCGGTCCGGACGAAAAGGTGGCCGTGTATGCCGGGAAGATCAACTGGGGCTATCGCGAGGTGGAGTACATCCTTGAGGCGTCGCGTTCGCTGCCGGAGGGCGTGCGCGTGCTGATGGTGGGGGGGCGCGCCGATCACGTGGAGAAGTTCCGCGCCTTCGCCGAGCGCGAGCGCCTGACGAACGTGACCTTCGTCGGCTTCGTGGCGCCGGTGCAGGTGCAGGCGTATCTGGCCGCGGCCGATGCGTTGCTGCTCTATTATCCGACCGGCATCGACCTGAACAAGTACCGCTCCCCCGGGAAGCTGTTCGAGTACATGGCCTCGGGGCGTCCGGTGATCTCGGTGGATTTCCCCGTGCTCTACGAGATCCTCGGCGACGATCCGGCCGCCGAGATGGTCCCTCCCGATTCGCCCGATCTGCTCGCCGCCGCCATCGTGCGCGTGCTCGAAGGGGGGCCGGAGATCGAGGCGCGCGCCGCGCGCGGCCTGGAACGCGTCGCGCTCTTCAGTTGGGAGGCCCGCGCCCGCACCGTCCTGGAGTTCGTGGACCGCCGCGCGCGCGCGCGTGGGATCTGAGCGCTCCGGCGATCACACAAGGGTGTCGTCGCGGAGTTGCGGGATGTTGTCGCGGAGTTGCGGAGATGTTGTCGCTGAGTTGCGGGATGTTGTCGCGGAGTTGACTCCGCGACCGGCGTCGGGACAGTCGTCACCGAGTGCCGGGGTCAACCCCGGCACAACCCATGTTGTCGCGGAGTTGACTCCGCGACCATGGCGTGGTCCGTCACGAGCCGGGCCCACGCCCTGGAAGGGCGACAGTTGATAGCCAAGAGCGTAAGCCCTTGGGATTGAATCAAGCACGCGGTCGAAGCCCTGGAAGGGCGGAAGGTGGCGAGGTCAACCCGAGAACTACAGGCGCAGCCCGAGTGCCGGGGTCAACCCCGGCACAACCCATGTTGTCGCGGAGTTGACTCCGC
>CAZJYH010000959.1:0-1803 GCA_964549365.1 uncultured Alphaproteobacteria bacterium | reverse complement strand
ATCGCGGTTTCCGTGGGAGGACTTCATCACCACCGGATACGTGGTGGATTCCACCGGACACTATCTCGTCGGCGCGGGGCGCGATCGCTTCTCCAGCGACTACGCGATCGGGGCGAGCGGCGTTCGCAATACCCTGCCGGTGAAGCTCGCGAGCTTCGAGGGGCACTCGCGCGCCGGCCGGAACCTGCTCCGTTGGCGCACTGCGGCCGAGACTGACAACATCGGATTCCGCCTGTATCGTGCCTCGGCGACCGATGGGGATGTCTTCACGATGATCGCGGACCACGCCTCCGATGCACGCCTCGTCGGCGCCGGAACGACGAACACGGCGCACGACTACGGATACGCCGACGCGTCGGGCGATCTGCGCGCCGGCGGCTCGTACATCTACCGCCTGGATGAGGTCTCGGCCGACGGCTCCGTCGGTGAGGTCGGGCGGCTGGTGTTGTCCATGGAAGCAACGAGCGCGTTGAAATACGGAACGCTCACCGTTGTGCCGAATCCGGCGACCGCGGCCGGGGTCAACATCGGCTACACCCTGCGCACCGACGGCCCGATGGAGATTGCGCTGGTCAACGCGATCGGCGAGACCGTGCGCGTCCCGACGCGCGACCCCGTGGCGGCGGCCGGAGCCCACAGCATACGCGCCGATCTCACCGGCCTGCCGGCCGGATTGTATTTCTGTCGCATCGTCGCGGCCGGTTGCGTGCAGAGTGTGCCGCTGACGATCGTGCGATAAAACGCCGCTCCCGTTGTTCATGCACATGCGCCCGTCCCGGCACATCGGGGCGGGCGCCTTCGTTCCTACCGAGCGCATGGGCCGTGGCCGATCGTCACGCTCATGCGTAGAAAAGACGTAGTCGATGCGCCGCGAACATGTGCGATCATTGGAGCCGAAGGCCGGCGGCGATGCTCGGCGCACAACATCCGCCGTCGGCCCGTGCCAACATTTTCGCCGGAGCCGGGTTCTCTCGTGGCGCGCACCATCGGCGCACCGCGTAAGTCGTCGCACCGTGTCGGTCGTCGCACCGTGTCGGTCGTCGCACCGCGTCCGTACCGTCGCGCGGCAACCGTGAGGGCACTTCATCGAATCATCGTTCGTGATCGAGACGCCGGTTCCACCGTTCACCTGTATTGAGAAGAGGGGAGTATGAAACGCAATCGACCGTTTGCACGATTCCTGTTCGCCATGGCATTGCTCGCCGCCGCCGCGCCGTTGCTGCGCGCGCAGGAGGCCCTTCCGTATCTCATCGGCCCCAACAACGCCGGGCGCGAGTTCTACCTCGCGTTCCCCGCCAACTGGGATATCCCCTCGGCGGCGCAGTACTACATCCGTCTCTACGTCACCTCCAACGTGCGCACCGCCGTCCGCGTTTCCGCCGGGGCGAACCTGAAGAAGACCTTCTTCACCAGGCCCTTCGAGATCACGGCCGTCGATCTCACCCCCATCGAGGCGCAGATGTTCACCCGCAACGACGTCGCCCCCGTCCCCGCCGATCAGGTCTATCGCGGCAGGGCCGTGCACATCCAGGCCGATGCCCCCGTCATCGTCTACGG
Source organism: uncultured Alphaproteobacteria bacterium (assembly GCA_964549365.1). Lineage (GTDB taxonomy): Bacteria > Bacteroidota > Ignavibacteria > OLB7 > OLB7 > JAFDZV01. The sequence continues at coordinate 246 of CAZJYH010000959.1, read as the reverse complement.
CATGAACCGCACCAGCTACACCAGCGACGGCATGCTCGCGCTCCCCGTCAACGCCCTCGGCCGGGAATACGTCGCCGCCTCCTACTCCGCCGTCATCGGCGTCACCCAGGAGCTCCCCTCCCAGTTGATGGTCATCGCCCCCTACGACAGCACCGTCGTCACCATCAGCCAGCCCATGGCGACGCCCAACCACACCGCCGGCGAGAAGGTGACCGTCACCCTGAACAGCGGCGACGTCTACTCCGG
>CAZJYH010000958.1:0-1806 GCA_964549365.1 uncultured Alphaproteobacteria bacterium | reverse complement strand
CGCAGAAGTACTGGCGCTCCGTGGTGCCCGGCTCCGGCGTCGACACGGCCACGAGCATGGTCTTCACGATCGTGAGCGGCACCGGCGAGCATCATACGCCACATCTCTCGCAGAAACTGACGGCGATCGGTGGAACGTGGACGGTGACCGGATTGAACACAAGCACGCTCACGATCAACGGCACGTACACCCGTTCGGCGGTGGATACGGTCACGACGCGCAGCGCGGTGCGCACGCTGGATCACTCGATCGCGCTCACCTTCACGAACGTCCAGGTGCCGCGCGGCGCACGCGGGGAGCTGGCATCGAAGGCGACCGGCACCATAAGCGGCACCTACAACGCCACGATCACGTTCTCGCGCGGTGCGTTGTATTCCGACAAGAATATCTCCAAGGAGTTCACGATCACGCTCGGGAGCGGCAACGGCACGATCACGATCGGCGGGAAGACGTTCGCGGCCGTGCTGACCAGCGGCATGCTGAAGTAGTCCGATCGAGGCGCGAGGGCGTCACGCGTCGTGTGAGCGAGGCCGAGGGGAACCCCGGTCTCGCTCGCGTCGGTCAAGGCCGTCGGTTCGATTCGAGTTCGTGTGTGACACGACGAAGCGTTCACCCGTTATCTGAGTGGTATTGGTATGAATGCTCACCCCGGGAAGAAGTCGAGCCGCCGAGGACCCCACGGCGGCTCGCTTCTGCTTTTTTAGACCGCCACATCACCGGTACATCGATCATCGGCACAAAAAAAATGCGCAGCGAGAAGCCGTAGGACAAAGGCCGGCTCTTCGCTGCGCGGTCGGGGAGGAATCCGGGTGCCCCGTCAGGGACGCCCGTACCCACGGCTTTGGGGCCGCGGATTTTTCTGAGCCCTGACCTCGCGGCCCGGGCACGGCGTCAATACTTCGGAACGCTCGTGTCGATCTCCGTGGCCCAGGCGTTGATGCCGCCGGCCAGGTTCTCCACGTTCGTATAGCCGAGCGCCAGCAGCTGTTCGACAGCCTGCGTCGAGCGGCCGCCCAACTTGCAATGAACGATCACGCGCCCCTCGCGCGGCACCTCCGCGGCACGCGCCGCGAACTGGCTCAGCGGGATCAACGTTCCGCCGAGGTTCGCGATCTGATACTCGTTCTCTTCACGCACATCGATCAGGGTAATCTGTTCGCCTGCAGCGCGAATTCTGGCAAGCTCCTGGACGGTGATTTGAGGTACAGCCATGGTTCTCTCTTGAGTGTGTTGTTGTTGCGTTGCGTGGTCATTGGCCGGAACGCCACAGAACGCTTCGTAGTCGATCGGCCCGATGATGCTCGGATTCTCCCCGCATACCGGGCAAGCGGGGTCCTTACGAAGCTTCAGTTCACGAAAATGCATCGAGAAGGCATCGTAAAGCAAGAGGCGGCCGATCAACGGGTCGCCGAGACCCAGCAGCACCTTGATGGTCTCGGTTGCCTGGAGTGTGCCGATCACGCCCGGCAGAATGCCCAGCACTCCCCCCTCGGCACAACTCGGCACCAGACCCGGCGGCGGCGGCTCGCTGTACAGGCAGCGATAGCACGGGCCGTGCTTGGCCCAGAAGACGGAGACCTGTCCCTCGAAGCGGAAGATGGAGCCGTAGATGTTGGGGACGCCGAGGAACACCGCCACGTCGTTGCTCAAATACCGCGTCGGGAAATTGTCGGTGCCGTCGACGATGGCGTCGAACCCGCGCGCTATCGTCATCGCGTTGGCGCTCGTGAACGGATCGTTGAACGTGCTGACCTGCACGAACGGGTTGATGTCGTTGATGCGGTCGCGCGCGGACTCCGTCTTGCG
>CAZJYH010000957.1:0-1811 GCA_964549365.1 uncultured Alphaproteobacteria bacterium | reverse complement strand
GTGCTCGCGTTGATGACCGTGAAGCTGGCGCGGATGCGCCGCATGGGGGCCGCCGAGGGAGCCCAGATCCTGCGCGCCCTGCAGGAGCTCCCCGAAAAGGTCGAGGAAGCGTTCAAGAGCGCCGAACAGATCCGCGCCATCGCGCACGAGTTCGCCGGCGCGCGCAACTTCCTCTATCTCGGCCGCGGCTACAATTTCCCCATCGCCCTCGAAGGCGCGCTGAAGCTCAAGGAGATCAGCTACATCCACGCCGAGGGATATCCGGCCGCCGAGATGAAGCATGGGCCGATCGCGCTGATCGATGAGAACATGCCGGTGGTGTTCATCGCGCCGCACGACGACATCTACGAGAAGATCCTCTCCAACATCCAGGAGGTGCGCGCCCGCAGCGGCCGCGTGATCGCGATCGCAACCGAGGGGGACGGCCGCATCGAGACCCTGGCCGAGCACCTGATCTATGTTCCCAGCACCCTCCCCTTCCTTGCGCCGATCCTGAACGTGATCCCGCTGCAGCTGCTGAGCTACTACATCGCGGTCGAACGCGGCTGCAATATCGACCAGCCGCGCAACCTCGCGAAGTCCGTCACCGTGGAGTAGGGGGAAGGAACGAGGAACGAGGAACGAGGAGAGAAAAAGACGGGTCGGCATTCGTCATTAGTCGGCGCAGGTCTTCGGTCGGTGCGCATCTTCAGTCGGCGCAGGTCTTCGGTCGGTGCAGGTCTTCGGCCCGCATTCGTCATCAGTAGGCGCACGTCTTTAGCGTGCGCTTTCTGAAAGAACGAAGAGAAGATTGCCCTTCATTGCGGCTCGGCTCGAGACATTCAGGAGCAACAGAAAAGAGAGAAGAAGGAAGGAACGAACGACCATGCCGGTCTTTTTCGCTCCTCGTTCCTCTCTCTTCTTTCTTTTCCGTGCGCCATGTGGAAGGAGGCCCCGTCCGGCGTCCCGGGGCGGAACCCCCTTCCATGGCTTCATCGTTGCCCCCCGGAGATGCGGCCGGGAGGCCCCCAGACAGTCTACTGCTTGATGACCAGCACGTTCCACTTCGTGTTGGCCGCGATCGCCGTCAGGTCGTCGTGATAGATCCGCCACTTGTTGATGTTGGTATCGTACCAGACGCTCGTTGCCTTCGTGTCGTAGATGGCGTTGGTGCCGGTGACATACACATGAGTGATCACCAGCATCGCGTCCGGGTCGCCGTTGGTCATCGGATTGTCGATCGTCGTGATGTGCCCGGCGGTGTTGCCGGCGGTGGCGATGTGCGGGAACATCGCCTTGTTGCCGCTGACGCGGATGGCGCCGTTGATGCTGAGGGCCGCCCCAACGCCCGGGCCGTTGTACAGGGCGGTGACGCCGGTACCGTTCACCGCTCGCGCCTCACCGCGCACGCCCTCGCCGCCGGCGCCGGTGGACACACCGAACATACCGATCCCGGTGACGCCGCTCTCTCCGTACACGCCCCAGCCGCTCCCCTGATGATACCCTGCCACGCCGATGCCGAGCGATCCGGTGCTCGTCACGATGCCGCGCACGCCGGCGGACCAGCTCCCCGCCGTTGCCGCCGTGATGCGGCCGACGATGCCGCTCGGGCCCGATCCGGGGCCGGCGCCGGGCGCCGTGCTGGCATTCGTGGCTTCGAGCGCCGCAACCGTGTTCGAGACCAGCGTCTGTGTGAACAACCCCGCGCGGCCCGTGCCGGCGGTGCTTGCCTCCAACGCGGGGTTGGCGTTCGCCGCCCCGAGGTTCTGGAACAGCCCGGCGCGTCCAAGGCTCGACATTCCCGTTACCGCCATCGCGTCCGCGCCGTTGGC
>CAZJYH010000956.1:0-1812 GCA_964549365.1 uncultured Alphaproteobacteria bacterium | reverse complement strand
CAGGTCTTCGAGATCTGCACCGGCACGTTCACCGAGCCGAGGGGGATGTTCACCGAGGTCTTCCCCGTCGAGATGTTCGCGACCAGCGGGGAGTTCGGGCACTGCTTCGTGACGAGCATCGAAGCGCCCGGCAACAAGGAGACGCCCGGAAACGGAGGGCCGGACTGGAACGTGATGCTGTTGATGGTGATCGGGCACGCCACGAACGGCGAGACGGTGATCGAGAGATCGCAGCAGGCGTCCCCAGCGCGTGCGGTGGAGACGGCTGCGGCAACGAGAGCGAACACGACGAACAGCGCCCGCGCAATCGAATGCGTGAGTCTCATGAGTATACTCCTGTTGTGAGAATTATGGGTCGGCGTTGCCGAAATCTGACCGGTGGCCGCAGGCGGTGGGCGCGTGTGAATGGTCTCCACCGCCGAGGGAATACCACGGACCTGAAGTAAGAGGAAGGAGCCGGAACGAATTGGACATTTTGAGCCGCGCGGGCCGACATGGGACCATAGCGAACCGCCGTCGCGGATTCGGCCGCGACGGCGGTATCGTTCAACGATATTCCCACGACCATCCGGCCGCGGACCGTGTGGTCATGGTTGCGGCGCCCGGGCAATCGGCGTCCGCCGGGCCCGGATTATGGGCAGTCGACCGGTTCGATGATCACCTGCCAACAGGGTGCCGGCGGCCAGGCCTGGTCGATCGTCACAAGCACGCAACAGTCGGGCGAAAGGTGTATCAGCATACGATTTGCCCCGGCCGGGATCAACACCGGTGGGCCTCCAACCGTCTGAATCTCCACCGACTGCAGCCGATTCGGGCACGGCACATAGTTGATGAAATCGAAACCGGTGGCGGGGTACGTCTTGCCGTCCGGAATAATTCCCGCGTTGTCGTACGCGGCGAAGTTGACGGTGATCGGGCAGGAAACGCCCTTGTTCACTCTGACGACATAGTCGCAGCATTGCGCCGTGGCGTTCGTCGATGCGATCGCCAGCACGAACAGCGCGATCATTGCCGTCGCCGCCGCGGTTATCACCCGGCGGGCTCGTGTGATGTTGCTCATGAAAACCTCCTGAGACATTACGGTTAATGAGATTGAAAATGATCCGCGCCTGCTCCGAGCGATCGTTCGAACGTGTCGGGGCGGCGCGAAGGGTTGATTGCGCGCCGGAAGTAGGTTACGGGCACGGGCTGTATCCGTTGATCGCCAAGTGGTAGCAGCCGTCGCCGGGGCTGACGAACAGGCGAACCTGCACGCAGCACGTGGCATCGTTCAACGGGATGAAATACGTCTCGTTGAAGTGATTGATGTTGATCACGCTCCCGTCCGAGTCGATGATGCTCACACTCGTGAGACTGTTGGGGCACGGCACCGAGAACACGTAGTGGCTCCCGGGGAGAATCGACGCGCCCCCGACGGGACTCGGGAAGTAGTTCGGCATGACGGTCACGGCGCAGCGCACCTCGGAGCCGATGTCGACGATCAGGTCGCAGCAGATGCCCGGCTGCGCATGCAGCGTCGAGGTCCGCACGAGCGTGATCGCCAGCAGCATAACGGCCAGGGTTCCCCAGATGCGGGGCATGGCCTTGGTTCGTCTGTTCATTTCGCTTCCTTGTTGATGAGTTGAGTTGCGCGCCGGATATCTGGTTCGATTTCCTCCACGGTCGTGCCGATCAAGGCCGCTCAGCACGGCTCCACGTGAATCACCCAGCAACCGATCGCGGGATCGTCCTGCGCCGTGCGGACCAGGACACAGCACCCCGGCTCGATCCAGATCGGCAGCGACGGCGTTACCCGCTTTACCCTGCGCCAGC
>CAZJYH010000955.1:0-1817 GCA_964549365.1 uncultured Alphaproteobacteria bacterium | reverse complement strand
TGATCGCCCCCGTTCTCGGCTGGGACGAGCAGCACGTCGCTCGCGAGATCGAGCACTACCGTGCCCGCGTCAAGGCCGAGCGGGACTCCCAGGCCCAGCAGGATGACCACACCGCCGACGCGGCTCGGATCGGTGCCCCCGACGTACGAGTCGACACGCGTGGCTCCGCATAATCACCTGCGGAACTCGCCACGATGCCCGGACAAGCAGGTGTGCGCGCGTTGGGCGGGCACCTCCTCAGTGGGCCGTTCCTACGATCGGCGCAAGCGCGGCGGAGTCCCAGATGCTCATCTTCGCGTCGAGCATGATCTCCGCACGACCGGACGCCACCAGCAGATGGCCGTAGCAGTCGCCCCACGTGCGGAACATCCGCGCGCCGCCGAGCAGCCGTTGGAATCCGGCCTCCTTCGCCGGGCGTTTCGTGATGCCCGCGACGTCCGTGGTCAACAACAGCGCGTCGTCGAGCCGCGCGGTCTCGGAAACGCGAAGCCGTTCCCCGTTGCGGAAGCTGCCGGAGCCGCGCGCCGCGTAGTACGTTTCTCCGAGCGCAGGCATCTGCACCACGCCGGCCTCCACGCGTCCCTCGATCTCGACCCCGATCATCACGCCGTAGAACGGGACGCCGCGGATGAAGGTCTTCGTGCCGTCGAGCGGATCGATGATCCATCGTACCGGCTCGGTGCCCGTGCTCTCGCCGGATTCCTCGCCGACGATGCCGTGGCCGGGGAAGTTTCGGCGGATGGTGCCGGCGATCAACTCCTCGGACTTCCTGTCGGCGATCGTCACCGGCGAGCTGTCCGCCTTCGTCTCGGCGGTGAACGTGTTCGTCTGGAAATACTGCAGCGTGATCCGGCCGGCCGCGACGGCGGCTTCGACGGCGACGTCGAGGTAGCGTTGGAGATCGTGGCTCGTCGGCATGGATGGAGCGAATGGATGGAACGGGACGAATGGTCGGGAATCGGGTCCGTGAGTGAGCGCGCCGGAGGGAACCGGCGCGCCCGCGAATCTACAGAACGCACCAGACATGGCCCGCTCGAAGAGGAGGGCGCGATGTTCGGATCACGGCGCCACGCATAACATCACGGTGAGCGAGTCGAACGCGAGCGCGTACGAGCCGGGGTGTAGCCACGCGCCGAGCGTGCCCTCCGGGAGCGACGGGCAGCGGGCGATCAACGTCCCCGCGGCATCGTACAAGGCGGCGGGGCCGAGCAGGTACAGTTCGCGCGACAACGGTCCGCTGGAGGAGACGAGCAGTTTGCGCGACACGCCGCCGCCGTGGCCGAGCGACGGCACCGAGGCGGCGGCCGTCTCGTGCGCCAGATCGTCGACGCCGATGCGTCCGGATCGCGCCGCACCGGCCCGTTGCCGCAGCACGATCGAGTGAAACCGATACGGGCCCGCCGTGCCGAGTGACGCCACCGGCACGGCCACGGGGCGCCATCCGCTCCAGGTGATCTCCCCGGCCGGGAGGATGACGTTGCTCTTCGCGGTGTCGTAGAACCAGAGCTCCAACGCGTTGCCGCCGCCGTCGCCGTTCACCCACAGCGTGGCCAGCCCGCTCACCCCTACGTTCAACAGCCCGTCGCTTGTGTTGCCGTGGCCGCTCCGAAAGAAGCGTACCACGCCGCCGGATGCCTCGGTGAAGGCATAACTCAGAGCCGCGCCGGCCGCCCCGGTGTGGGCGCCCGCGGGATCGATCGCGAAGGCCGAGCGCGTCGTGTCGGCCTTCACCGTGGAGCCGCTTTTCGCCGGCTGCCACCAGCCGACCACGTTGTCCTCGAACGGATCGATCACCACCGGCGCATTGGGGGCGCGCT